>CAZVAY010000097.1:0-8610 GCA_964625265.1 uncultured Sphingobacteriales bacterium
GTTTTAGCACACATCGAAAACATCTAAAAAACTTCTCGAAAATCCCTAGAAACTGTGATTAATCCTTAATTTTGTGGTATTATTAAACCAGACATTATGAAGAAGATATTTTTCGTATTTCTACTTTCATCCGTTATTACAATTCCTTTCATTAATGCTCAGACCACAGAAGAACTTGATAAGAAAAACGGGTTCCAGAATTTTAAATTCAATACTCCACTAAGCAATTATCAAAAATACAAACCTGTTAAAACAAAAGACGGACATTACTCACTGACGAATATTCAGGATGTTACTATTGGCGATTATGGTTTGGAAAGCCTTGAGCTTTTTTTTAATAACGATAAGCTGGTAAAAGTGAAAGTAACATTGGATGACCAGGACAGGACAAAAAATGATAAGATTTTTAATGCACTAATAAAAAATTATGGCCGGTATACGTTTCACCGCTCCAGTTCAACTTATGCCTATACCTCGGAAATGATCTGGAAAGGGAAGTTTGTCAGCCTGATCTATTCGTTTACCTCATACCGTGAGGGTGGTGTGTTTCAGACAAAAATTTACCTGACCTACTCACATACAGGTGAAGTAATTGAAGAAGACCTTGCCAAGGATCTTTAGATTAGGATGTTAAGAAACAACCTGCACATCCTGGCTCGTTCTATTGCACCTTATCTCCGTTGTAAAAGCATTTTATAAACAGTGGCAAATCGCAGCTTTTACGCATTGATAAATCACAAAATAACTTTGCCAATTTTACACACTTTATTTCTTTATAAACCCTTATTCCTTTTTTAGCAGCGATTTCAGATGATTGATTTTCATTAATGCCTCAATGGGGGTAATGGCGTTCACATCAATTTTATTGAGTTCTTTTTTTACACGTTCATATACTGGATCGGTTACATCAAACATTTTAAGCTGGATATTTACCGGCCCTGAAACATTCATTCCCTCATCGTTTTTAATATTCGTTCGCTGGCTCTCCAATTCTTCCAGGATAAGTTTGGCACGTTCCACTATTTTAGCAGGCACTCCTGCCATTTGTGCTACATGAATACCAAAACTGTGTTCACTTCCGCCCGGGACAATCTTCCTGAGGAAGATGACTTTATTTCTGAATTCTTTAACAGAGACATTAAAATTTCGAACACGCGGGAGCAGGGATGCAATTTCATTAAGTTCATGGTAGTGGGTGGCAAAGATGGTTTTGGGTTTGTAAGTATTCTGGTGCAGGTACTCGGTAACAGCCCAGGCAATGGAAATACCATCATAGGTGGAGGTTCCCCGGCCTATTTCATCAAGTAGAATCAGGCTTCGCTTCGAAACATTATTAAGGATACTGGCAGTTTCTGTCATCTCGACCATAAAAGTAGACTCACCCAGTGAAATGTTATCTGAGGCTCCTACACGGGTAAATATTTTATCGACAAATCCTATTCTGGCTTCGGCTGCAGGCACAAAGCTGCCAACCTGGGCTAAAAGAATGATCAAAGCAGTTTGCCTTAACAGGGCAGATTTCCCAGACATATTCGGGCCGGTCAGGATAATGATCTGCTGGTTAGAATTATTCAGGTAAACATCATTGGGAATAAAATCTTCACCCTGAGGTAATTTTTGTTCAATAACAGGATGCCGGCCGGCTTTGATGTCTATCACATCTCCTTCATCTACCAAAGGTTTAACGTATTTGTTTCTTATGGCTAAAAAAGCGAAGGATGACAGACAATCAAGGAATGCTATCACCTTGGAATTTTGTTGAACAGGCTGAATATAATCGGTTATTTTTATCAAAAGCTCCTGAAATAGACTGCCTTCAATGGCTGTAATTTTTTCCTCAGCTGTCAATATCTTTTCTTCATACTCCTTGAGTTCTTCGGTAATGTACCTCTCTGCATTGACAAGCGTCTGCTTGCGTGTCCATTCTTCGGGAACCTTGTTTTTGTGTGCATGTGTTACTTCAAGATAATAGCCAAATACATTATTGAAACCAATTTTCAAGGAAGATATGCCTGTATTAACGATTTCCCTTTCACGTAGTTTAAGCAGAAAATCCTTCCCTGAAGTCTTAATCTCCCTGAGTTCATCCAGTTCTTTGCTAACCCCTTGTTTTATGAGATCACCTTTAGCAATGTTAACAGGAGGGTCTTCCACCAGTGTGTTCTCAATGGTTTCTACCAGGCTTTGGCAGGTGTCTATTTTATTGCCGGTATCAGTCAGAATTGGTTCTTTTGTTTCCAAACAGAATTCCCTGATCTCTTTGGCTATTTTTAAGGCTGATTTTATCTGAATGATCTCCCTGGGGTTGATACGCATCAGGGCGGCTTTAGAAATAAGCCTCTCCATGTCTCCGATTTGCCTCAATAAATCGGATAATTTGTCAAGTTTGTCCTTGTTTTGTGTAAACCACTCCACAATGCTTTGCCTCCGGTGGATGGTCTTCAGGTCCTTGAGGGGGAATACTATCCAGTTTTTTAATTGCCTGCTTCCCATGGGGGTTTGGGTATAATCAATGACTTCTACCAGGGAGGCTCCATCCGGAGAAAATGACCTCAACAACTCAAGGTTGGCAATGGTAAAGCGGTCGAGCCAGACATAATCATCTTTCTCAATTCTTGAAACCTTGTTGATATGCCTGAGTTGGTCCTGTTTATTTTCGTTCAGGTAATGCAAAATAACCCCTGCAGCAGTAATAGCAGATTTCAGGTTTTCAATGCCAAATCCTTTCAGGTTTTTAACCTTGAAATGGTTAATGATTTTCTCGTAAGCGTATTCGTAGGTAAACAGCCAATCCTCAAGTATAAAATTGTATTTACGAATAGTAAATGTCTGGTTAAATTCTTCTTGTTTTTGTTTCGAAAACAGAATTTCGGAAGGATTGAAATTATTGAGCAGGTTCTCGATATAGTCGCGGTTGCCCTCCGAAACCAGGAAATCTCCTGTCGAAATATCGACAAAAGCTGCACCGTATTGGCCTTTATCAAAATGAATGGCAGCAAGGAAGTTGTTTTCCTTGTTATCAAGAATTTTATCACTGACCGAGGTGCCTGGTGATACCAGTTCGGTTACGCCTCGTTTGACAATTTTTTTTGTTTTTTTGGGGTCTTCCAATTGTTCACAAATTGCAACCCTGTGCCCCGATTTAACCAGTTTGGGCAAATAAGTATCAACAGCATGAAACGGGAACCCCGCCAGTTCGATATGGGATGAGCCATTCGCCCTTTTGGTTAGCACAATACCCAGGATTTTAGACATTTTAATAGCATCTTCACCAAAGGTTTCGTAAAAGTCGCCCACCCTGAACAACAGGATGGCATCAGGGTATTTGGCCTTGACGCTGAAATACTGTTTCATCAGCGGGGTTTCTTCTACTTTCTTTCGGGCTGCCAATTATCCGGGTTTATGGTACTTTTGTTCAATAGTTAATTATTCAATCTGATTTGACCAGTCAAAATTAAAGTTTTAAAGCCGAATGAGAAAACTCAAAACAAGTGAGCTAAACAGGTTGAGCATAGAGGAATTTAAACAGGCTCATAAAATCCCCCTTGTTGTGGTATTGGATAACGTCAGGAGCATGTACAATGTAGGTTCGGTATTCAGGACCTGTGATGCATTTGCAGTGGAGCGCCTGTTCCTTTGCGGTATTACTCCGAGGCCTCCGCATCGTGAAATACATAAAACAGCCATTGGTGCAACTGACAGTATGGATTGGACATATCATAACTCAGTTGCTGAGGCAATTACATCATTAAAAAGTGATGGATATTTTATTATTGGCCTTGAGCAGACCGATCAAAGCCTACCCATTGAGGATTTTGTTTTGGATTTCAAAAAAGCAGCCCTGATCCTTGGACATGAGGTAACAGGAATTTCAGATGAGGTTCTGGGCCTGCTCGATATCAGCCTGGAAATTCAACAGTCCGGTACCAAACATTCCCTGAATGTTTCTGTGGCTGCAGGTATAGCCATTTATCAATTGGCAAAAGGATTAAGATAAACCGGCAGGTATTGGTTTATTTCAGAATGTATGGCTATTTTATAAACCTGGCAGTCATGACCTGCCCATTGGTTTCAACCACCGCAATATAACACCCGGATTTGAGTGGGACAGCATTGAAAAAGAAACTGTTCTTTCCTTGAGGATAATTTTTTCCGCCATTAGTTAATACTTCCCGTCCAAAGATATCGAATACCCTGACAATTACGGATGACTGCCTGTCGAGGGAAAATTCTACCCTACCAAGCAGGTCAACAGGATTGGGATAAACATTTACCTCCCCGTCCATAGTGGGAGTTTCTTGTACACCTACGTTGTTCAGTTTTTTCTCAACTACATTGAACACCGGCCTTTGGGTGACATCAGTTTCATTATACTGATTCACAAAAGCCACTGCATACATCTGGTTGATATTGGTAAATACCTGCCTGCTGAAAATTAAGCTTCGTTTGCTGCCTTTGGCCCAGTAATGCCCCTGCGGGTTGTTGCTGTCAATATCGACCCAATCGCCCCAGGTGGAGGAGAAATAACTTTTAAGCACACGCATGTGGTCAAAATTGAAGATAGTATCACCAAGGCCGTAAAAGGGATGACCTGGCTTATTATTAAAATCGTTCAACTGGGCATATCCTTTTCCCGGCCCCCTGACATAATCTTCGACAACCAGGCAACTTACCCTGATATCCCCAAAAATATCTTCCAGGAACTCCACATCAACTTTGATGTTTACATCCAAACCATTTACGGTGATTGAAGCGATTTGAACATCCACTTTTGGGCTTTCATTCATTTGAATGGCAATCTTTGCGGCCCAATCTGACGGTGGAACAGCTACCGCGCTCGTACCATTGAACTTTCTCCTGTCTATTATTCCGCAAGGGATGGTGGTGCCCATGGCATTCATGATGTAATTTCCATCGAAGGTAAACAGGTTGGGGTTGTCGCTTTTATGAAGGTTGACAAAAACAACTTTGTCTCCCAGGTTTTTCCTGATCTGGTCCATGGCTACCAGTCCTGTGGGAGACTGCCCGTTTAGCCCTTCAGTGACCTGTTCAATTAATACACGCTTTTGGGCAGCGGTAACATCCTGTGCCGGCACTTTGTAGATTACCGATACAACCGAGATCAGGATGAGTATTGAAAAAATTCCGATTTTTTTATTCATAATGCTTGATTTTATTAGGGTTCACAATTTTTTACACCTTACGAATTAAGTAAAAAAAAGGCAATATTGGTTCAAAAAAAAACCGCCCCTTTTAAAGGACGGTTTTAGTGTTGTAAATTAATTTAGTAACCTTATTTCACAATAAATTTTCTGGTGTATGATTTTTCGCCAATCATCAGTTTGGCAACATAAGCACCGGTAGCGTAATCTATCATATCAAACTTGACGGTTTTAGTACCATTGATATTTCCAAGGTCTTTGGTTTCAACGACTTCTCCCAATGTATTGTAAATGTTGATCTGAACAGGTTTTGCATCCATTGTTTTAAAACGAATAAAACTGTAATCTTCAACAGGGTTGGGGAACATACCAACAAAACCTTCACCATCAATTTCTTCAACATCCGACATGGTGCCTTTTGACCAGGCAGACTGATGGACAAGCTGGGCGGTCATATCCTGTACCCATACCACAACAGAAAGATTATTAAAATCTTCAACAGTATTTTGTGAATTAAGGTTTACTGGTTGAGTTGCATCAGGAGGAAGCACATAATCACCTTTAAACTCCCATGAAAGTTTTTTGGTTACTTTGTTATTCTTTGTCAGGGGTGCCAGTTTTGTCCCGTTTGCATCAGGAACCATTTTTTTCATTACATCATAAAATTCGGTTTCCCCATTTGTTTTGACGTTGTTGTAGGTTACATTCTCAACAATAGCAACAAAGAGATATAAATTATTTGATGAAAAATCAGAAATAGGGTTGATTTCAACATCAATGTCAAATTTATGGTATGTCTGAACATGTGTGGCCGTAATCTCCATAAAGGAGGGGATAGCTTTGTAAAAATCATAAAGATCAGTGCTATATCCATTGGGGTTGCTATTCCATTGTGCATCAACTTCCAGGTTTGGTACTCCGGTTACATTATAATACTGCCTTTTTACATAACCTTCTGTTGTGTAATAAGGGTCGCCTGTTCCCGGCCAGCTCATCTGATATTTTACCAAAGTATATTCGTCAGGATAGTTGGAGAGAACTGAAGTTAATTGTTCGTTACCCGGTTTGCAAGGAGCGCAGGTTGACGAAGTAAATACCTCATGTAATGGCATTCGGACTTTAAAATCACTAACAACCATTGTTGACTTGGATACTTTATCGTTGTTGGTAACTTCATCAGTATTCCCATTGATATTGGAAGCCCATACCTCGACCGTGTACTGTCCTTCTGCTGAAGGAGTCCATTTGGTTGGGGCTGTAAAATCATAAGTACCAAAGACATCAATATTTACTCCCGTAATATTATCCACTACAGGAACACCACCGTTTACGGAATAATTCAGGTCGAAAGAAGTTACAACCTGGCTTCCCATGTTTGACAGGGTACCTTTGATGTCAAAAGGAGCATTGACCAAAATAAGGTAATCATCTATATCAACAGCAATACCGGCCATGTCGTACTGTGGTTGGGTGCCATAGATAAATTCATAATAATAGTTATCGGCATCAGAAGCATCAGTACCAGCAAGGCTGGTCACATTGGGAGAACCGGTGACAGAATAAGCTGTGCTGTTATCCATTTGGATACCTACGGATAATTTGGGGCCACAACCCGATGTTGTGGTATTCCTCATGTCAACAACATATATCTTGTTGGTGGTTTCTTCCAGAACAATACTCCAGTAAGTCCAGCAGCTCGATCCTCCGTTTTCAATATTGTATGAAGAGAAGAATATCCAGTGTTGCCTGTTGGGGGATGAGCCAAATGTCTGAACAACAATATTGTCGTTAGAACCGGTACCGGCAAGCCCCCAGACACAAACAGAGCTGTCAGGTACAGATGCTGAAGGAAGGGCTTCATGGCTGTAAGCGGGAGGTGGTGCTGAATTTGCTGCAAATGTCAGGACACCTGAGGTTGAAACTTTGTACTCAGTAACAGCACTTCCGGCAAAATTGAATGAAAAAGGAAGTGTCTGAACTGAAGTCCACTGCGCTGATGTAGCCGAACCGGAATGAATGGATTTCCATGTAGTACTCAATCCACCACCGACCGGATACTCAAGGGTAGTATTTAAACTTCCGGGATTTCCAGCAGGAGATGCGGTATGAGGGACATAATAATACGATTGTGCTTCAACACCTGTTAAACAGAAAAGCACCGCAACTAAAAGGAGTGACAATTTTTTCATGATAATAACTTTAATGAGTCAATAAATTATTCCAAAACCAATTGTCAAATTTAGCGATATTATTGAATTAGACAAATTTCACCTGCTAAAAATGAACGGAAATAAAAATTTGACTTTCAGCTTAAAAACTTATACAAAAATGTATTAACTTTAGCTGGAATTTTTTTGCCTGAAATGAATAAAAATGAAACGAAGCATGACTTAATAATTGTTAGGCCGTGCGACATTCCTAATGACATTCAACAATAAATTGTAAAAAGATGAAATCTATATTTAAATTATTAGCCTTATTACTGGTCATCACCCTTGTATTACAAGCATGTAATTCAGCTACGGATGATGATGACGATATTACAAACAATACCCCCACGCTTGTCAGCAAGGATGCCAAAAAGAAAATAGCCATCCTCGAAGAATTTACAGGAGTACGCTGTGGCTGGTGCCCGCAAGGGCATGAGGTGATCAAAAATGTGCTTGATGCCTACCCCGACCAGGTTTTTGCTATCTCTTATCATCCTTCAAATTCATCATTAACTGAACCTTATGATGGGTATCCCGACCTTCGGAGAGAAATTGTAAATCCCATTTATACCAATGATTTTGCTGGAAAAAGCCTTTTTATGCCGGGTGCTTTTATTGTACGCAGGAAAGGTATGGATAGTAGCAGGCTTCAGGGAAGGAATGTCTGGCAGGCAGCCTGTGGAGGTGTTATTACAGAAGATTCTCCTTTCAATGTAGGTTTTAAATCATCTTTGGATTTACAAAATAAGCTACTCAAGGTAACAGTACAGCTGTATTTTACCCAGGAAGTAACGCATAAACTTTATCTGTATGTGATGTTGGTTGAAAACGGGATCATTACAAAACAGGCAGGCGCAACAGGTGATTATACACAAAACCATGTATTCAGGGAAATCCTCAATGCGAATAATATCTGGGGGAACCTGATATCTGAGCCCACTACTTCAGGTAGCCTGGTTACAAAAAATATAACCTATGACTTTTCAGCCAACCTCTATACCATGACCAACTGTGATATTCTGGTGTTTGTGCGGGATGGCGCTACGGAGGAGATAATTACCGGTAATGGCGCTGCTGTTGGGGCAGCTTCACCGATGTAGATTTAGGATGCTGGTTCAGGATTGCAGCTAGATGCCCAAAGAGTTCTGCTCACCTGTCCTTTGGTTCTTTGTTTCTTGTTTTCTTGCTTTCTTGCTTTCATATTTTCAACTTCTCAAATCATTATTCGTTAATCGAAA
>CAZVAY010000098.1:0-8604 GCA_964625265.1 uncultured Sphingobacteriales bacterium
CGTTCATTCAATGGCCATCACCTCCTGGCCAGAAACCTCAACTGTGTATCAAACTATTATTAATAATTGTTTAGAGTTGCCGATACTGAGCATTATTCAATAACAACAAAATGTTTTCCCGGAATTTTAATGGATGTAACTTTGAAAGCTTGTAATTGATACGTTTTTATTTGCCTGGCATCTATTAAATTTGACCCTTAACTAAATCCTATGAATATCCTCTACCCATTTTTAAATCCTCTTCAATGGATCAAGGCAGGAAGATATGCAAAGCAGAATACAGGGTATGATAAATCCAATTACGACCTGGAATTATACCTGTATTCCAGGATGCTAACCAATAACATGTTGCATTATGCTTATTTTGATGATATTGATACCGAACCCGAAACCATATCATTCGAACAATTTGAGAATGCCCAATTGAGGTATGCAGAAAATATTATTGAGCATATTGAAGACAAAAACAATCCTGTTTTGGATGTCGGCTGCGGAATGGGTGGCTTGTCAGAATTATTGAGCAGCAGGCATTACAAGGTGGAGAGTTTAACCCCAAACAAAAACCAGGTTGATTTTATCAGGAGCCGTGCCGGACATTTGGTCACCCATCATTGCAGGTACGAACAATTAAAAACAGAACAGCGGTTTGGTACCATTATCAATGCTGAATCGTTGCAGTATATTTCACTCAATGAAGCATTTAAAAAATCGGATGAAATAATCCTCTCACAGGGCCGGTGGATTATTGTTGATTATTTTGGTTTGGACAATAACGGGCTTAACAAAAAGCCTCATAACCTTGAGACATTCTACCAAAAAGCAAGGGAAAACAACTGGAATATTGCTTATGAGCATGATATCACTTTAAATATCCTGCCGACACTCACCTACATCAATATGTATGTAAACCGGTTTCTACTTCCGGTAAAACATTTTGCCTTTGAAAAGCTCAGGTATAAAAGACCCCGGTTATTTTATCTCTCCGGCAGGTTGCGGGAATATATTGACAGGAAAATCGAAAAAGAGATCAAAACAGTTAACCCGGAGGTATTTCGGAAAGAGAGAAAATACATGCTTATCGTGTTGGAAAAAGGTAGTTAAGCAAGGATATCAGGCATTGTTTGGAAATGTTCTCACAGGAAAACCCAATCCCAGGAACGGCCAAAGCGCCACTGCCTGCACAATTAGCAAGTCATCAAATTGTTCAATTATAAATTTTACTAATTTTGTCTTCTGTTTGGGTGGTTAGCTCAGTTGGTTTAGAGTGCATGCTTCACACGCATGAGGTCGGGAGTTCGAATCTCCCACTACCCACATAATAATTTCCGGCCGGTTGGCCGGATTTTTTTACACTTTCACTGAAAACTAGCTCTCAACAATAATTTGTTTCTCTCCCAATTTCACTAAATTACCGGCATAAAATGCAGGGATGCCCTTTCTTTTCAGTGAATCCAGTAAGGATGATGCCTCTCCAGCCGGCACCGACAAAAGAAGCCCACCCGATGTTTGAGCATCGGCCATCAGAAGTTTTTGGGTGTGACCCAACTGTTTAGGGAACAGGGTTTTTGGGCTAACATATTCAAGGTTGTTCCTGCTTCCACCCGGGACCACACCTGCTGTCGCCAGTTCGATAGCTTTATCGAGCCATTGAAGTTCTGAAAAACTGACCTCTGCTGTCACTCCCGATGCACTTGCAAGTTCCATCAAGTGGCCAAGGAATCCAAATCCGGTAATGTCAGTACAGGCATGAACGGTAAAACCAGCAGCTATTTCTGCTGCACCTTTATTCAGGGTAGCCATCATTTCTGTCAGTAATTTTTCTTCCCCGGGATTTAGTATGCCTCTTTTCAACGCAGTACTTAAAATTCCTGTGCCCAGCGGCTTGGTAAGTATCAGTTTGTCTCCGGGTTTAGCACCTGCATTTGACCAATACTTGCCCGGATGCACCCTGCCTGTTACCACCATTCCGAATTTAGGTTCGGTATCTTCGACCGTGTGGCCCCCGGCAATGGGTATCCCGGCTTTAGCAGCAATCTCTTCGGCCCCTTTGAGAATTTGTATCAGGACAGATTCCGGCAACCTGTTGTCTGGAAAACCAACGATATTAAGCGCAAAAAGAGGTTCTCCTCCCATGGCATAGATATCACTTAGCGAGTTGGCTGCAGCAATTCGTCCAAAATCGTAGGGATCATCAACAACGGGAGTAAAAAAGTCCACCGTCTGAACAATGGCCGTTTCATCATTGATCCTGTATACGGTTGCATCATCCCCTTGCGTATTACCAACCAACAGGTTGGGATTGTCCGGAACCGAAAGCTCCTGAAGGATTCGTTCCAGGTACTGTGGACGTATTTTGCAGGCACAGCCCAGACCGTGTGTAAATCTTGTCAGCTTTACCTTTTCTTCTTCAGGCAGTGCTGTTTGAGCTTTTCCCGGGTTCAGGCTTACTACTGCATCGGTTAGGATCGCCACAGCCCTGTCTACTTCATGTTCAGTGGTGAACCGGCCTAAAGACAAGCGGATGGTTCCCCTGACATATTCTGCTGGAACATTCATGGCAGAAATCACGGATGAAGCCTCAACCTTATCTGTATGACAGGCTGCACCGGCCGATGCAGCTATTCCAGGCATGGCTGCTAACAGGGTGTTGGCTTCAATGCCGGGAAAAGAAATATTGAGTGTATTGGGCAATCTTAAATCGGGATGGCCATTCACCCTGGCTTCGGGAAATTTGGCCAGGATACCTTTCTGAAGCTTGTCACGTAAGGTTTTTAACCTTTTCTGCTCCTCTCCTTTTTCCAAGCTTTGACGGGCCATTTCACAAGCTGCACCCAACCCTGCGATTTCCAATATATTTTCAGTACCGGGCCTGAGATTATTTTCATGATCGGCTCCAAATAAAATCTTTTGGAGTTTTATTCCCTGCCTGATATACAAAGCGCCAACGCCTTTGGGTGCATACAATTTGTGTCCTGCCAGGGAAAGCAGATCAACACCCATTTCCTGGATATCCACGCTGATCTTTCCTACCGACTGGGCAGCATCTGTATGGAAAGCCACCTTTTTTTTATGCGCAATTTCAGCAAGTTCACGGATGGGTTGGATACTGCCGGTTTCATTATTGGCATGCATCACGGAAACCAATATAGTTTGAGGGGTTATTGCCTCTTCTAAATCTGCCGGTCTAACAATTCCAAATTCGTTTACCGGTAAACTGCTTATGTGAAAACCCTGTTTTTCTAAAAAAGCACATACTTCACTCACAGCAGGATGCTCAATCTGCGAAATAATGATATGGTTACCTTGTTCCCTGTGTGCAAAGCAATAGCCTTGTATGGCCATATTATTGGATTCGGTCCCCCCACTGGTAAAAATAATATTTTCGGGCTGGCAGATTAGCAAGCCGGCTACCTGTCCCCTTGCCTTTTCAATAGCCTTTTTGGTTTGTGCCCCTACTGCATGCATACTGGACGGGTTGCCAAAATAAGTATCCATATACGGCAGCATCGACTTTTTGACTAATGGGTCAACCGGGGTAGTTGAGTTATAATCGAGGTAAATGATGTCATCCATAACAATGGTCTAATTGAGTTGGTATCACAAAGGTAGAATATTGTCGCCTAACCGGAATTGATGAAAATTGCTTAACTTACGAGTTGAAAAATATGGCTTTTTCAGCCTGTTATTAACGAAATGACGATTTATCAGGAATTAATCCAAATTGATACTGAATATGAACTTTAGAAAAAATTACATATTCCTGTTGTTCCTGACCGCGGGTTCACTGCTGATTACAGTACCCATTTCCCTTTATGCGCAGACTTCTTTTAGTATCTCAGGATACGAATTGCTTCAAAACAATGACCTGGAGAAAGGATTTACATTTTTTCCGGGTAGTTATTTTGTAAAGAATAATATCCTGGCATTGCCGGCCATCAACGAGAAGGGAAAGAGCCTGCTGCGGTATTATAAGATGAACGGGAAAGGGGAGCTGAAGTTTAAAAATGAAGAAGACGTATTTATCCCTGAAAGCTATGAACTCACCGGGGCATTATCAATGACTGATGACAAAAAGTATTTTGTTTTTTCTGCCATGAACGGCACCCTACGTGAGCCTGACCTTTTTTACGCAGTTTATAACGATACCTGGAAACACTACAATATCCGGGTGTTGGGAGAGATCAACTATTATGAAAGCATGGAAAAAAATCCCATGCTCAATGAAGATGGCAGCAAACTCTATTTTTTAAATAAAGGACAACTCATCTTAACTGAAATACGAAAAGGCTCCAAAGTTTTTGAATTTCCGAAAACCCTCGTTTTCAGCGGCCTTGAAAATAGGAAAATATTGGCTTTTGACATAGACCCCAATGGAAACACTTTTTATCTGCTCGTTGAAAATAAATTATATGCAGCTGTTGAGAATGCCCGTGGCAGATGGCAGGCGAATGAAATAATTACCCTGAATCATGAAGGGGGCGACATCTTAGGTTTTCATATCCGGGACGGCCTTGTCGTGTTTTATGTCAGGACAAACGATAGGATTAAAAAATATCAAATTTTAATTTTTTCAAAATAATGGGGTTCAATAATAAAATACCAACTACTTGAAATAATAATGAATCAATCTGATAGTTAAATAACTATCCATACAAACAACGAATTGAAAAGAATCCTATTCATATTAATGGCGCTGGCCACAACTTACTTAGCAAAAGGGCAATGTAGTGGGATCGACTTTTATGGAAATAAAACAAAAGCCTGCCGAAATGAAATGGTACGTTTTTATGCACAGGGTGTCCCGGCAGGATCATCCTATCAATGGTATATCAATGGGAACGTTGAATCCACTCAGTCAACCTTATTTTATTTTTTCACCCAAACCGGCACATTCGGTATAAAACTGGAAGTCACACTTCCTGATAAAACGGTTTGCACGGTTGATAAACCCGGATACATCACCATTACATCCCCCCAGGTTGATTCAGTAGTTTCAAGTAAAACCATCCTTTGCGACCTCAACGAACAAGTGACAATCAAAGGTTATGGCAAGGGGATCAAACAATGGAACTGGATCATCGAAAACAACTACTTTACTGATGCCGGTGATCAGATCAACTATACCTTTACATCTGAAGGCGTCAAGCAAGCCAAATTGATCATTCTCGACAGCAACGGCTGCCTAAGCCAATTTGTGGAAGATACAGTTGCACACGTTACCGGTGTAATGACCGTGAATTTTACTGATTCCAATTCATCGGGGTGCCAGCCCCTGGAGGTTGTGTTCAAACCGGATGTCAGCGTGAATAAACCAGGACAGTTAAGCTACTACTGGCTTTTCCCGGGGGGAGTTCCTGCTTCCGACAGCAGTGAATTTCCTGATACCGTATTGTACAGTAAACCGGGTAAAAATGATGTCTCCCTGACTGTAACCATGGCTAATGGTTGCTCAAAAACGCTTACCAAACCTGGTCTGGTGGCTGTTGGTGATACCGTAAAACTGGAAATTCTTTCAGACCATAAAAACATTTGTAAGGTGGATGATGTTAAGTTTTATATCAATGATACAGTTGCTTCACCTTCGAGCCTGACCTGGAGTTTTCCAGGAGGCTTCGTACTCCCGTATTCGACTACTGACACCCAGTTTGTCAGGTACCCCAACAGTGGAAAATATAATGTAGCCCTTAATTACAATTATAATGGCTGTACAGCCATGGACACCAATAACAGCTATATTGACGTTCTGGACCTGGCCGCCAAATTCAACATCCTGAATCCCTATAATTGCACTCCTCCCCATACTGTCAGCTTTCAAAGCACCTCTGATCTGCCATCTGCCGGTACAGTCTGGTTTGAGTGGACATTTTACAATTCGAACGGTACAGGTATCCTGGGTAAAAACAACCTGCCAAACCCGGCCTATACATTTCAAAATTATGGCAGGTACAATATCAAACTCACCATAAAACAATCTCCGCGTGGTTGTGCAGACAGCGTCCTGAAAAACAATGCTGTGATTGTTCAGCCTTTTCTGGCTGAACTCAACAATATGGGTACGGTCAGGGCCTGTGTCGACCAGCCTGCCTTCTTCTCCATCCCTAATAGTATCCTGTCGTATTCCCTTTACCCGATTGACGTTGACTGGACATTTTATGAACTTGATGGGATCAACATCAAAGGAAAGAAAACCGGTAGAAGTACTTCCATAGTTTACGATAGTGGCGGATATTATAATTACAAAGTAGTAGTCAATAACAACAACGGATGCCATGACTCTGCCATTTTTCCAAAAAAAATTGACATTACCGAAATAGTCCCCCGGTTTTACCAGGACACAACCCATGTTTGTAACAACGGTAGCATCCTGATCACCGAAAACAGTTACCCACCCTATTCCTATGTAAATTATTTTAAAATTACTAACCTGACCCATCCCGGCAATGACTTTTCCAAAATAATAACCTCGCATACATTCAGCCCAACATTCAGTTATCCCGGTATTTATTCCACTCAATTGGTTTCCAACAAAAGCAACTGTTATGATACCCTGGTTGTTGACAGTAACATAAAAATAAGTGGAATTTATGGCGACTTTACGGTTCAAACATCTGCGCTATGTGCTGGTGATTCCACAAAGGTAACAGCCTCCGTTTCACTGGATGAAAATTATAGTACCAGCCCGGATACAGTCACGTATTTGTGGGAGGCCATACCAGCATCAGGAGTGGTTATTTCCAACCCGGCTGCCAAATCAACCTATATTTCTTTTACGGCAGATGGTTGTTATTCAATCAGGCTAAAGCTGACCAATGGAGCTGGTTGTAATTATGAAGTATACAAATCTCAGGTGGTATGTGTGGGGACAAAAGCAAATATTTCATTGCCCTCTGCTATCTGCCCTGGAACGGAATATCAGTTATCCAACACCAGTGAACGAGGCTTGTACTTCAACTGGAGCGCTTCAGATACAGCTGTGCATTTTTATCCGGGAAATACGGTGGCATCACCAAAAATTTCTGTATCAACACCCGGCAACTATCAGCTAAAAATGGTGAGTTCCAGAAACACTTGTTCCGATTCAACCACACTGACATTCAAAGTGCAATATGTGACGGCCGGTTTCTGGTCGGCTGATACGGTCAATTACTGTGCTCCGGCCACAGCCACATTTTTTGCTGATCCGAGCGATGCCAACAACTACCAGTGGTTCTTCGACAATATTAAAATAAACACGTCCGACACACAGGTGACTTACTATTACCTGACTAATGCAGGTACAACCGACACAGGATATACTGTCAGGATGGTTGCTACAACCAGTGCCGGATGCAGGGATACAGTAATGAAATCCAACTACATCAGGGTGGTTGGGCCTGTTCCTAAATTTGATGTGCTGGATCCTAATGGGTGTAACCCACTCACAGTAAGATTTAAAGACCAGAGTACCAATGTTGTCTCCTACCTTTTCCAATTTGATGATGGCAATTTTGTTGAAAATAAAAGTTTTGCCACTCATACTTATGATATCAGTACCAGCACTGAAGATTCAATGCTTTTTGTCCCTCGGCTATTTGCTTTCGACACGGCAGGTTGCAACTTTGTGTACGAAGGAGATACCATTTCCGTATTTCAATATGCACAAGCTAATTTTTCTGCCGGTAAGCAGATTGGCTGCGATCCATTTGAGGCCACTTTCCTGAACACCTCCTTATATGCTGATCAGCATTTCTGGGATTTTGAAAATGACGGTGTTTATGACGATTCTTCACAGTTACCATCCTATGTATATTCGGAAGGGCTTTATTCCGTAAAGCTGTTAACCACAAATAGCCATCAGTGCAATGATTCCCTTGTTAAAACAGACTTCATCAATGTCTACAAACATCTGGAGAGCGATATCCTGACCTCCGACACAGTGGTTTGCCTGACAACAACAGCGTCTTTCTTTCCTGAAATACTTTTCAGCGAAAAAAATGTTACGAACTATTTTTGGAAATTCTTCGATAAAAATGCTGCCTCCGATACTTCCACTTCGGTAAATGGCAGGCACAACTATTCTGCACCCGGCTTCTACGACCTCATGCTTGTTATGAGTGATGAATACGCTTGTGTTGACACAGTAATGAAGGACTCATTTGTTTATGTGGCCGACACGGTACGCCCGGCAGCGGTTGACATCAATTACGTAAGTGTAGAAAATAATTCAGCCATCCGGATAAACTGGGATCAATATACTGAACCGGACTTCAAGCAGTATCTCCTTTATCGTTCAGCCGGTGCAGGAAATTTTATCGTTTACCAGCCTTACGGCCCCGAAGATACGACCTATCTGGATGCCTCATCCAATCCGCAGGTCGATTACTTCCGCTACCTGGTCAGGGTTGAGAATGCCTGTTCACTGAATTCGCTACCATCATCAAGGCAAAACAATATATTACTGGATGCTTCATCTCCCCGGCACGGTACTATTGATTTCAACTGGAGTTACTACAACGGCTGGCCCAATCTGGTTTCTTATGATCTATTCAGGAAGAACCCAGGGGACACCATTTTTTATCTCCTTTCAACTCTACAGCCCACTGATACCGTTTTTACTGACAATTA
>CAZVAY010000099.1:0-8571 GCA_964625265.1 uncultured Sphingobacteriales bacterium
GGTCAACAACAAATGAATCGGTAGTAAAAGCCAATTCACCCTTTTCAGGTGTAATTAAAGCCGAATCCGTTTGTGATTCCAGTATCGGATTATGAAAATATTTCACAAACAGGCTTTCGATCAGGTCGTGGGTAAGTTTGCCACCACTGCCATGCCCCAGTAATATTTGATTTTCTTTCATGGAAATACTATTTGAACAATCTGCAAATGTCGGGAATTAAACAGGGAGGAAGTTTTTCCTTAATCATGATGATCATATTTATAAAATGCGGCACAGGCGCCTTCGTTTGAAACCATACAAGCTCCGACAGGGTTATTAGGTGAGCAGGTTTTTCCAAAAAGTTTGCAATCCTTTGGCGATTTCAGCCCTTTCAGTATTTCTCCGCAAATACAGCCTTTAAACTCTTTGACTTCGGGAACAGTTAATTCGGGAAAAGCCTTTTCTGCATCATGTGCAGCGTATTTCTCCTTTATGCAGAGCCCTGACAGTGGCAGGATTCCCAGTCCGCGCCAGTAATCGTCATGGTAATCAAATACCTCCTTCAGCGATTGCCAGGCAGCAGGGTTGCCTTTTTCGGCTACAGCCCTTTTATACTGGATTTCCACTTTGGGTTCATTGTTTTCGGCTTGCCTGACAAGCAGATATATGGCGTGTAGGAGGTCCACCGGTTCAAATCCGGAAACCACACAGCCCACTTTGTATTTTTCCGTCAGGGGTTGATAAATTGCTGTTCCGGTGATGGCACTGACATGCCCTGGGGCAATATATCCTGTTATCTGAACACCTTCATCAATTAATGCTGCCATAGCCGGGGGCATCACTTTGTGGGAGCTGTACACAAAAAAGTTTTTGATGCCTGAGCGGTATGCATGAAGAATTCCCATGGCCGTTCCTGGTGCTGTGGTTTCAAAACCTATTCCCAGGAAGATGACATTTTTATCGGGGTTTTGTTCAGCAATCCGGATGGCATCCAGGATAGAATACACCATTTTTACCTGTCTTCCTGCAGCTCTTTCTTTTTCGAGAGACGAATAGGAGCCCGGCACCCTGACAAGATCGCCAAAAGTAGTAATGATGGTATTGTCCATTTGGGCAAAGGCAATGGCTTTGTCGATGAAACGGATATCCGACACGCACACCGGGCAGCCCGGGCCCGACAGCAATCTGATATTGGCCGGTAGGAGGGATGGAATACCGAATTTATGTATGGCCATGGTATGGCCGCCACACACTTCCATAAAGCTAACCTCCTTGTGTGAAATTTTGTTTATCGCCCTGACCAGGCTTTTAACATCTTCTTTATTTCTGAAATCATCAATGTATTTCATCTTCAAATTTTACCCAAAGTTCTCAATTTTGCAGCAATAGCCAACTGTCCCAGCGCCAGCCCGCCATCATTGGCCGGTACTTTCAGGGGACTGAATACTTCCATCTTGTTTTCAGCAAGCCGGTTTTCAAGCTTTTTCAGCAGGTACCTGTTCTGAAAAGTTCCGCCTGTCAACACTACTTTTCGTATACCGGTATCACGATAAATTTCAGCTACTTTTTCTATGGTTAGTTGAATAATCGTATTGTGAAAACGGGCTGAAATAACCGGTACAGCTTCCTGATTTTGTAAATCGGCTAAAATTTCCTTAAAAGATTTTTTAAAAGATATAATTTCCCTGTTGAACTCATAGGAATAGTGTCCTGTAACCTCCTCATCCAGCAAGGCTTCCAGACGCATAGGTGCTTCCGCATGGAATTTTGATATCGGGCAAACATTCAGCAGGGCAGCCACTGCATCGAACAACCGGCCCGCTCCGCACGACAGTGGCGAATTGATTTTTTTATCCATAGCCATTAGCAACAGTTCCAGTTCGTTTTGGTTGACCTGTCCCAGAAAAGGCAGATGGAGAAATTCATTGCCGAAATAATGATAGAGGTACGACAAGGCCATTCGCCAGGGCTCGTGGGTTACTTTGTCGCCACCGGGCATGGGCATGTATTCAAAATGGGCTCTGCGGTCAAATCCGGCCAGGTTGGTGACCATAAATTCAGACCCCCAGATGTGGCTGTCTGTGCCTAAACCCGTACCGTCAAAGCTGATCCCAATAACGTCTTCATCCAGTTGGTATTCGGCCATAACAGAGGCTACATGTGCATGATGGTGCTGAACTCCAAGAGAAGGCTTGTCCAGGGTTTTGGCAAATTGCGTTGAATAATAGTCGGGGTGTTGATCGTGAACAACCAGACCGGGTTCAAACCGGAACAGTTTCTTAAACCTGTGAAAAGATTCCTCGTAAAATTCAAATGTTTCGGGGTTTTTTAAATCACCAATGTGTTGGGAAAGAATGGCCTGCCGGCCTTTTCCGATGGCAAAACAATTGACCAGTTCTGCGCCTGCAGCAAAGATGCCTTCTGTATCCAGTGAAAGGTAAACCGGTGCCGGTGTATAGCCACGGGAGCGCCTGATAAGCCTTGGTTTATTGTTGGTGATAAAAACCACCGAATCATCAGTACGGTTTTGAATATCCCGGTTGTAGGTAATGATGGCCTGCGTAATTTTCGGTAATTCATCCAGGGCCTTTTTGTTGTCAATGATAATGGGCTCATCTGAGAAGTTACCACTGGTCAGCACTATAGCATGTGTCTTTAGTTTTTGGAACAAAAGGTAATGAAAGGGCATATAGGGCAACATGATACCGGTGTATGCCATACCGTTGGATACAGAGGCTGCCAGTTCTTTTTTCATTTTCAATAATGTAACAGGCTTTCGCCAACTTTTCAGCATGTCTATTTCCGGTTCGGAAACATAAGCATGATTTTGCAGCGTTTCCAAATCCCTGTACATAATGGCAAATGGTTTTCCTTCCCTGAACTTAGCTGACCGTAGCCTTCTGACTGTCATTTCTTTTTCGGCATCGCAGGCAATGTGAAAACCGCCCAGCCCTTTGATAGCTATAATTTCGCCTTTATCGATTAGGTTGGCGGCCTGTTCCAGAATTTGATCCAGGGCGGTAATCCTGATTCCGTCCATGTACAGGGTGTAAACCGGCCCGCAATGGTTGCAGGCTACCGGCTGGGCATGAAAACGCCTGTCACGGATGTTTTCGTATTCCTGCCTGCACAAATCACACATGGGGAATATCGACATGGTGGTGCGTTCCCTGTCGTAGGGAAGGTCGCGGATAATGGTAAAACGCGGCCCGCAATGCGTACAGTTGATAAAAGGATAATGGATGCGGTGATGTTGCGATTTTATATCGGAAAGACAGGCATCACAGACAGCAATATCAGGACTGACTTCTGTAATATCATCCGAACTACTTTCACTTTTTACGATCCTGAAATCCTTGTAGTGCCTGACTTCGGTCTCCTCTGAACGAATGGAATAAATACCGGCTGACTGCGGTGCCTTTGGCTCTATATCCCCTATGAATGCACTGAGATTGGCTCGTTTTTCTTCCGCATGGATGATCACCCCGTCATTGCGGTTTTCTACCCAGCCTTTTATGCCGTGTTCTTCTGCCAGCAGAAAAATAAAGGGCCTGAACCCAACGCCCTGAACGAGCCCTGTAATATGGATCAACTTCGATTCGGTGATTTGGCTGGCCATAGGAACAAATGAAATCGATACGAATATGGGATTTTTATTTGTTTCTGAAAAAAATCCATTAGGTTTGAAAATAATTTAAATTTTGACCTCATGGCCGGATTTATCAAGCGTTTTGTAAAAAGACATTCCCATTCTTTTATCTTCAAACCCCTTGCTGGTTTGGGAAGGGCGCTGAACCGCTTTTATGAAAACAGGAACCATGACATGCAGACCAACGGGGAACTGGTTTTGCTGACAAAACTCAAAGCTATTCAGCCAAAGATCCTCTTTGACGGAGGCGCAAATGTGGGCAACTATAGCCTCCAACTCATAAAGCTCTTTCCGGCTGCCACCCTTTATGCATTTGAACCGGTATCTTCCACCTTTGCCGACCTCGGGGAAAAACTGTCGGGTTACGACAATATCCATTTGGTGAAAGCCGGTTTGTATTCAGAGAACAAGCGACACCCCATTAATTTATTCCCTTCGGATACACACTCAAGCCTGTACGATATTGGTGGCCTGGATTACCTGCCTACCGGTGTGGAGGATATTGTCCTGTACCGGGGCGATGACTTCTGCCGTGAACATAAAATTGATTCTATTGATTTTCTGAAACTCGACCTTGAAGGTGCTGAATATGATGCACTCATGGGTTTTGAAGAAATGCTGGCCGGGCGGAAGATCAGGTTGGTTCAGTTCGAATACGGTTATATCAACATCAGCACCAAAAGACTGCTGATCGATTACTTCAATTTTTTTGAACAATTTGGATACAGGGTAGGGAAGATCTTTCCGCAGCAAGTTGAATTCAGGGATTATCAATTCAAATACGAAAATTTTTATGGTTCCAATTATGTGGCCCTTCACAAGGATGACACAGAACTGATGAAACTGATAACCCGGAAAAGATGAAGCAAAAAATTAATCCTGCCCAAAAAAAACAGGCGGAAATGCTGCTTATGATCTTGTCGGGGTTGTTTATTGCTTCACTGATCACGGCCAACCTGACGTTTCAGAAGTTTTTTACCTGGGATTTTTTCGGCATTTATTCGTTTGAACTTTCGGTAGGCATATTACCCTATCCGCTTACTTTTCTGATCACAGATGTTATTTCAGAAGTATATGGAAAAGAACGGGCCAACAAGGTGGTGCTAACAGGTTTGTTTGCCAGCTTGTTTACGTTGTTGATCGTAGTGGTTTCATCAAAGGTGAATGCTACCGCCTGGTCACCGGTGAGCGATGCCGAGTTCAACAAGGTATTCGGGTTGACCGCTGTTGCAGTATCGGCTTCTTTGATGGCTTATCTACTTGCACAATTCCTCGATGTACAGTTGTTTCATTTCTGGAAGCGGGTAACAAAAGGTAAACACCTGTGGCTTCGAAACAACGCTTCTACATTCAGTTCCCAGTTTGTGGACACTTTTACGGTTCTTTTCCTTCTGTGCAGTTTTGGTGCTATTGAATGGCACCGTTTCGGAGCCTTATTAATCAACGGATACCTCTATAAGGTGATGTTTGCCCTGCTGGATACCCCGTTTGCCTACCTGGCTGTTTTTGGTATCAGGAAAAAATTCGGGTTAAAAGGGCATGGGGTGGAGATGGATTTTTAAAAATAGTCTTTAAATCCCGCTCAATAAAAACAATTATAACACCAGGAAAAAAGGTAAACAGAGGATAAAAAAAACAGCCCTATTATTATTAAACAGCAAAACTAAAAGGAATTAAAAAATCTCTATACTTTATTGGTAACTATTCATATAGAATATTATAGTTTTGTACGGACTCAAAGACAGAGTTTAAATTATTTAAACAACTTTCGTGAATTTTTAAAAATATAGATATGGCAAGAAGAACAGTGATTATGGGAGCTGCCGGACGTGATTTTCACAATTTCAATGTGTTTTTCCGGGGCAACAAAGATTATGATGTGGTTGCATTTACCGCTACACAAATTCCGGGCATTGATGACAAAAAGTATCCGGCTGAACTGGCCGGTAAAGACCAATACCCCAATGGTATTCCTATCAGGCCTGAGGCAGAGTTGAAAGAGCTCATCGAAAGGGAAAATGTTGACCTTGTTGTTTTTGCCTACTCTGATGTCCCTTATCCAAGGGTCATGCACAACTCTTCCATTGTTAATGCAGCAGGAGCTGATTTTATGTTGATGGGTGCTGACAACACTACGGTTGAAACAGATAAACCTGTTATTTCCATTTGTGCCTCCCGTACCGGTTGTGGTAAATCACAAACCACACGCAGGGTTATGGAGATATTGAATGAACGTGGGCTGAAAGCGGTTGCCATTCGTCACCCGATGCCTTACGGTGACCTGGTAGCGCAAAAAGTCCAGCGATATGCCGAAATAAGTGACCTGGCCAAACACAAATGTACCATTGAGGAAATGGAAGAATATGAACCGCATGTCACCCGTGGCAATGTAATCTATGCCGGTGTTGACTATGAAGCTATTATCCGTGAAGCTGAAAAAGAAGCCGATGTTATCGTTTGGGACGGAGGAAACAATGATATCCCTTTCTATCGTTCAACTACGAAAACTATCCAAATAGTGGTCGTTGACCCCTTGCGTGTTGGACACGAAATGGCTTATTACCCGGGAGAAACCAATGTTCGGATGGCTGATATTGTGGTGATCAACAAAATTGATTCTGCTACATTAGATGATATTGCAGAACTCAGGGCAAATATTAAATTCCTTAACCCGAAAGCAAAGATTGTTGAGGCTGCTTCACCACTTACTGTTGATAAACCCGAATTAATTGATGGCAAACGTGTGTTGGTTGTTGAGGATGGACCTACCCTTACCCATGGTGAAATGGATCTGGGTGCCGGTGTTGTTGCTGCCTTAAAACTTGGCGCTGAAGAGTTGGTTGACCCGCGTCCGTTTGCAGTGGGTGAGATTAGCGAAACCTTTGAAAAATATCCGGATATCGGTGTTTTACTTCCGGCTATGGGTTATGGCGACCGGCAGGTGAAAGACCTGGAAACTACCATCAATCAGACAGATTGTGATGCAGTGGTCATAGGAACACCAATTGACCTGAGAAGAATTGTTAAGATCAATAAACCTGCTGTGGTTGTTGAATATAATCTCCAGGAAATTGGTAACCCCACCCTGGATTCGCTGATACAGCTTTAATTTAACCGAAATCAGAAACGGAAGCCGGGGCATCCTGACTTCCGTTTTTTATCTTTAAATAAATTACAAATGAAAAGATTAGCCGTAGTTGCCTTTGGTGGAAACGCCTTGTTAAGAGGTGGTGAAGACGGAACGATAGAACAACAGGAAGCCAATGCCTATCAAACTTGTGAACGGCTTCTGGCACTGGTTAACCGGGGATATGACCTGATCATTACACACGGCAACGGCCCACAAGTGGGAAACATCCTGCTGGCAAACAGTGCAGCCCACCAGGTACATGACTTGCCCGATATGCCCCTGGATGTTGCGGTAGCTTATTCGCAGGGTTTCATCGGTTACATAGTAGAACAACAACTGCGAAACGTTTTTAACGAGCACGAGATAGATAAGGATATTATCAGCATCATTACCCAGGTAATGGTCAACAAGGATGATCCTGCCTTTCAAAACCCTACAAAACCCATCGGGCCCTTTTATCCCAAAGAGGAAGCCGATAAGATCAGCAGCCAGACCGGGTCCAAATTTATGGAAGACCCCAGGGGCAGGGGATGGCGCAAAGTAGTGGCCTCTCCCAAACCCAGGATGATCAATAATGTTAAATCAATTGAAAAACTCGCCCGTGACGGGCAGATAGTTATTGCCGTTGGCGGTGGTGGGATACCGGTAGTTTACAAAGCCGAAAATAAACTGCGTGGTATTGATGCCGTGATTGACAAAGACCTGGCTTCAGCACTGCTGGCAGCACAGGTCAATGCTTACAAGTTGTTTATCCTGACAGATGTTCCCAAAGTTTGCATCAATTTTAATACACCCCAGGAAAAAGCCATTGACAGGATGACCATTGCCGAAGCTCAGCACTACCTGGATGAAGGGCATTTTGCAGCCGGTAGTATGGCGCCCAAAGTAAGTGCAGCTATCCGTTTTGTAAAAAGTACAGGCCGCGATGCCATTATCACCGAAACTATGCGCCTCGGTATTGATGATGGCGGAACAAGGATCACCATTGTTTAAAATAAAAAATTAAAAAATTTAAAACTAAACTCCTATGTTTAATCTTAGAAACAGAAATTTCCTGAAACTCCTTGATTTTACACCCAAAGAAATTCAGCACATGCTTGATCTTTCCTTTGAATTGAAAAAAGCAAAATATGCAGGTACAGAACAGCCAAAGTTGAAAGGGAAGAATATTGCATTGATTTTTGAAAAGACTTCAACCCGTACCCGTTGTGCCTTTGAAGTGGCCGCCTATGACCAGGGGGCACAGTGTACATATCTGGGGCCAAGTGGGACGCAAATAGGGCACAAAGAGTCGATGAAAGACACTGCCAGGGTACTGGGACACATGTATGACGGTATTGAGTACCGTGGTTTTGGGCAGGATATCGTAGAAGAATTGGGCAAGTATGCCGGTGTACCGGTGTGGAATGGCCTGACAACGGAATTTCACCCGACACAGATACTGGCCGATTTTATGACCATGATGGAGCACTGCGATAAACCCCTGCACGATATTACATTTTGTTTTATGGGCGATGCCAAAAATAATGTTGGCAACTCACTAATGGTAGGCGCTGCCAAAATGGGTATGGATTTCAGGGCCATAGCACCTGAATCCTGTCAGCCCAATTCTGAACTCGTAGCCCAATGCCGTGAAATTGCGTCCCTGACCGGTGCACGGATAACCATTACCGACAATGTTGCAGACGGATTAAAGAGTTGTGATTTTATTTATACTGATGTTTGGGTATCTATGGGCGAACCGGCTGAAGTATGGGAAGAAAGGATAATGATGATGGGGTATTATGACGAACCTGATTCATGGGCATCAGG
>CAZVAY010000100.1:0-8513 GCA_964625265.1 uncultured Sphingobacteriales bacterium
TTTTACATTTGTTGTGATAGGGCAAATGATAGTTGAAGGATGATAAACTTTATTTAAAAAGTTTGTCTGAACAACTAAAACAGGTCTGGTTTTACCAGGTTCTGTACCAATTTTAGGATTTAAGTCTGCGATCCAAATCTCGAATTGTTTAATCGACATAATCAATATCCTCAAACTCTTTAAGAATAGTCATAGAATCTTCTTTTACTAATTCAGATTCCTCTTTCAGTTGTTTTTCTAAAAGTAATCGTCTTTGGAGTCTGTTGTAATATGCGATTGCCTCGTTAATATATCTGTTTCGGGGTTTCCTGATTCTTGAAAGTATTTTTTCTGTTTCTCTAAAAATCGAATCGTCAATCTTTAATGATATATTTTTCATGTTTATAATTATTATACCGCAAAGGTATATCAATAAAGTATATACTCAAAGTCTTTTGTCATTTTATTCGTACCCATCAATCCAGAAAGCATAAACCCGCTTGCGGAACGGGTAGGTGTATTTTGTTTTGAGCGTGGCTTTGAGCGGTTTAGGTGATGTGCTTACGACTGTTCATAGCTTTCACTGACAATCTATTTCACAATCTTCTTCCATGCTTTTATTTTCGATTTGAAGCGTGGTGTGCCTGATACCAAATTTGTTTTCGAGTTCATGTTGTAAATCGCCTATAAAATTGTCATTAATACCTTCGGGTACTATCAAGTGTGCTGTTAGTGCCACCTTTGTTGTACTCATGGACCAAATATGCAGGTCATGCACATTTTCCACTCCTTTTTGTGTCAGCAGATATTCCCTGACTTTTTCGAGATTAATATGTTTGGGAACGGCATCAAGCGCTAAATCAATGGAATCAGTAAACAAACGCCAGGTGCCCCAAACGATAACCGCAATGATAAGGAAACTTGTAAGCGGGTCAATCCATTGTTTTCCGGTAAGGTTGATTAACAAACCTGCCACAACAACGCCCAGCGACACTCCGGCATCGGCTGCCATGTGCAGAAAGGCGCCTTTGATGTTCAGGTCGTCTTTCTGGCCTTTCATAAAAAGCAAAGCAGTTAGGGTATTGATAACCACGCCAATGGCGGCAACAATCATTACCTGACTTCCTGCCACAGGTTCAGGGTTTTTAAATTTGCCAATGGCATCCCATGCGATAACAGCTACAGCACCATACAGCAGAAGGGCATTTAAAATAGAAACAAGGATGGTTGTTTTTCGAAGCCCATAAGTGTATTTCCCTTTTGGTTTTATGGAAGCAAGCCAGATGGCTGCCCAGGCGAAAATCAAACTCAAAACATCACTGGCATTGTGTCCAGCATCAGCTAATAGTGCTGATGAGTTGGCTAACAGACCGTAAAATATTTCAACAGCAACAAAAGCGATGTTTAAACCAATACCAATGGCAAAAGCCTTTCCTAAACTTTTTTGAGTCGTATGTTCATGCGAGTGCGCCATAAAAATTTATTTCCCCAATTTTAATATCCTGAATGCCCCCCGAACCACAATCAAAAAGACAATGGCTCCAATAATCAGGTCAGGGTATTTCGACTGTGTAAGCAATACCAGAATTCCGGCTAAGATAACACCTGTATTAATAATCACATCATTCGAGGTGAAAATCATACTGGCTTTCATGTGGGCTTCTTTACTTTTTGATTTTTGAAGTAGGTACAAGCAAACACCATTAGCAATTAATGCCAATATGGATACACCAATCATTATTCTATAATCAGGCATAACTTCAGAACCAATAAAACGTCTTACAACCTCAATTATCCCTAAAAGAGCTAGTGTTAATTGAAAATATCCACTCCAACGAGCAACTTTCTTTTTTCGCAACACGGTTGAACCAACAGCCCAAAGGCTTAATCCATATACAAAGGAATCGGCTAACATATCCAAGGAATCTGCCACCAAACCCATGGAGCGGGATATCAGCCCTGTGGTAATTTCAATAATAAAAAAGCCGAAATTGATAAGCAGCACCGTCCATAATAATCTGGACTGACTGCCCGTACTTTCCGGTTGAAAGTCAGAGTCAGCAATGGTTTCGGTTTTAGTAAGACTAGCACCAAGGTTCAGACTTTCCAGTTGTTTTGTGATTTCTTCATTTCCACCCAAGTGAATGACCGAAAGCTTACGGTTTTCGATATCAAATTCCAATTGACGGATGCCGTCAACAATATCCAGTTTCATGCGTATCAGGCTCTCCTCCGAGGGGCAGTCCATTTTTGAAATATGGTAATGTGATTTTTGCATTGCCCTAAAATTATAAAAACTTTGGCAACCCGGCTGTCAGTGATTGAGAATTGTGCTGAAATGGAGGAGTCGGAGTTTTAAGGTTTCCGGTTCCTTCTGCCAATGAAACCATTAAATTCGGGCAACCGGCTTCAAGCAAATGATGAAATATTTCATTCACTTTAAATGGCTTTACAAAGGCCTTTATCTCTTTCATGATAATTTATTTTATTAATGAAAATTCATAATATTTATTCTCTATACCAGGCTACTCTTCACCTGTTTCGCCTTTTTTCATTTCGGATAGCAGGTAGTAGGCATTGTTCATGGCTACCAGCGAACCTTTTTTCAATGGCGAAAGCAATTTTATTTCAACAATCCCATCTTCCTGCTGACCTGTTGTAATTTCTACCGGTTCAAATTTCCAATTGTCATTATCCTGTTCTGCTGTAAAAATAAGCTGTTTCCCGTCTTCGTTTACAATGGCCCCTTCGGGGAGCGCAAAGGCATAATCATCTCCCGTGGCAATTCTCCCGGTAATGTACATCCCCGATATCAGGAGGCCTTTTTTGTTCTCAATTTCGGCATGGACATGCACCGCCTTGGGGTTTTGTTCAATGGATTTGCCCACGGCAAAAATCCTGGCCGACAATGTTTCTCCTGGAAGGGATTCAATGGAGAAAGTTACATTTTGGCCTTCTTTCACCTTGTAAATATCTTTTTCGAAAACCATTAAATCAGCATAGATGTTTTCGTTATTTATGACTTCAAACAATTGCATCTGAGGTTCTGCATATTGCCCTGTCTTCACGTTCACTTTTTCTATGAAACCATTAATAGGGCTTATGACAGGGACTTGTTCAACAATTTCTCCCTGTTTTATTTTCTCCGGGTCAAGATTCAACAATTTCAATTGAGCTTCGAGGTTTTTTACCTCACCGGTAAGTGAAAGAAAATCGGATTGAATTTTTTGAAAATCCTTACCGGAACCTATCTCTTCTTCGTACAATCGTTTTTGTCTTTGGTATTCTTTTTCTGCGTATTGCAACTGGTTCCATGCCTCCAAATACCGGGTTTGCAGATCCAACAAATCGGGATGGCTTAAATAAGCCAGTACCTGTCCTTGTTTAACCTTTTTGCCTTCAAAAACTTCAATTGAAGTGATGTTGGCTCCAATAATTGCTGTAACCGAAGCTTCGTTTTGGGGTAATACCTCTAACTGGCCATTAGCCACAACCACGCTTGAGAAATTACGTTTCGACAAGGTATCTGTTTTCATCCCTAAGGCGTTAAATTGTTGTGCTGTCAACACAACGCTTGTTAAACCACCTTCAGCATTCTCCTCCTGATTTTCGTTTTCTGCGTTGGCCTCCGGTTTTTGATTACAGGCCGAAAGGGCAAGGAAAAGAAATCCTGCCAAGATTATTGTTTTCATTGTTATGAATGATTTTTTTATGATTTCTATTTTCATCGTTCTTATTTTGAAGCGTTTATAAAATATTCTACTTTAAATCGTGCATCGAGATAGTTGGAATAAGCATCCCGGTAATCGAATTCAATTTGCATGGCGTCCCTCATATTTTGGAGGAAAGTGACATAATCGATGGCCCCTTCCCTGTAAGCGGTGATTGCACCGTTCTTTTGTTCTTTTGCTACCGGCAATGCTACTTTGCGGTAGTATTCCGTTGTGGCCTGCCATTTTTGATATTCTTCATAGAGACTTTTATAGGCAGCGTTGATTTCCAAATCCTTTTGATAGAAGTTTTCCCTGGCAATAAGGCTTTCAATTTTTGCCGATTTGATTTTCCCCGATTGTGAAGCGAAAACCAAGGGTATACTTAACCCAAACTGGTATTGATAAAATCCGGTTTGACTGCCGATTTTCTGGCTCCCGTATTCAGCGGTAAATTTGGGCAGGTATCCCGCCTTTGCCAGTTTAACCCTGGCATCTGCCAATTGCACTTTTTGGCCGTAGTAATGTAAAAAGGGATGTTGTTTTATGGCATCCGGAGATAATAATGGCAGCGCGCTGATTTCGTTTATGGAATTATCATCAACGGTAAAAAGTGTATCGCTGGCAAACCAAAGATTCAGTTTTTGCAAGGCAATCAAATAGTCTTTGTGTGATTTTTCCTTCTGAATAATGATTTGTTTGGCCTGGCTGGATGCTGACAAGTACTCAAGCCTTGAAGTGGCCTGTGTTTCGTAGCGTATTTTGGCCGCCCGTTCAAAATCTTTGAAAACAGAGTCAAGCTGCAAATAAAGCTGATATTGCTTTTTCGCATTATATGCATTTCCCCAGGCAAGACTGACCTCGCGTATTACTTCCAGTTCAGTCAGGTCAAGCGCAGTTTGCGAAAGGGCTATCTGGCTGTTTTGCACTTTTGATTTGGCTCCGATAGTTAAAACATCAAGTACCTGACTCACGGTAATGGTATTATAGATTCCATCTTCCGTATTGTTGCCAAGCTCTTCAGCCCCGGTTGAAAACTCCGTATTCCCAATATCCCAGGCAGTTCTTTTCAAGGCTTCCTGGTTCTTTATTTCAAGTTGGGCTGCTTTTATTAGCGGAAAGTTGTTTTTTGCCCTGTTCACAGCTTCCGTAATTGTTATTTGTGGAAGTGAATCCGTTTCCTGAGCTTGTGTATTTTCAGGAACGAGCGATAACCCAACACATAAGAACAACAGCATAATCAGGGGTGTGCCTGAAATTTTTAAACGTCTTTGCTTCCTTTTTTGGGTAACCGATTCAACAAAAGCATACAAAACGGGAACAACCAATAAGGTGAGTAAAGTAGCACTAAAAAGGCCACCTATAACTACTGTAGCCAATGGCCTTTGTACCTCTGCTCCGGCAGAACCCGAAACCGCCATGGGTAAAAAGCCTAACATAGCTGCTACCGATGCAAGAAGAATAGGTCTTAATCTTTCCTGTGTCCCTGTAAGAATCCGCTCCGTTATATCACTGACACCCTCCTTTTTAAGTGAATTGAAACGACTGATAAGGACCAAGCCATTCAATACGGCAACCCCAAAAAGTACGATAAACCCAACACCCGCAGATATACTAAATGGCATGCCCCTCAACCACAGGAAAAAGACACCTCCAATAGTAGCCAATGGAACAGTCATGTATATCATTACTGTTTGTGGAAATGACTGCAGAGCAAAGTATAAAAGGATAAAAATCAGAAGTAATGCTATTGGTAAAACGATTGACAGCCTGTCTTTCGCACGTTGCAGATTTTCAAATTCACCTCCGTAAGTGATGTAATAACCCGCTGGTAAATCGAGCTGATTATCCAGTTTTTGCTGAATTTCATTGACTACCGATTCCACATCCCGTCCCCTGACATTTACTCCCACATATATTCTACGGAACGTGCCTTCTCTTGAAATTTGCATGGCTCCGGGTTGAAAATTTATTTCAGCGACTTCTTTAATCGGGACTTGTTTGCCGTTTGGCAGGTCAACATATAAATTCCGTAAATCTTCGATGCTTTTCCGGTGTGCTTTATCAAGCCGGATAACCATATCGAAACGTCTTTCCCCTTCGAATATAACCCCTGCGCTGCTACCTGCAAAAGCCGAGCTGACATAGCTGTTAAGTTTGGCAATATCCAAGCCGTATTGGGCTATTTTCCTTCTGTCGTAATGAACTGTTATTTGTGGTAAACCTGCTGTCCTTTCAAGGGTTACATCTTCCGCACCGGGTACCGTTTTTATTATCTCCTCTATTTTCTCCCCTTTTTCAGAGAGCACGTTCAAATCTTCGCCAAACAACTTCACCGCTACATCTTCCCTTACCCCCGTTAAAAGCTCATTGAAGCGTAATTCTACCGGCTGGCTGAAGGTGAAATTAAGACCCGGAAGAGGGGCCAGTTTTTCTTTGAATTTTTCTATCAGTTCTTCTTTTGTTGATGCAGACACCCATTTGCTTCTGTCCTTTTCAAGGATAATAAAGCCATCGGTATAGTCAAATCCCATTGGGTCGGTTGGGATATCGGCAACCCCAATACGGGCGGTCATTGTTTTTACTTCCGGAAAATTCGCCATAATAATTTTTTCAATTTCCTTTTCCCGTTCGATTGTTTCCGATAAAGAGCTTCCCGGGCGAAGGAAAGCTTGCATTGCAATATCCCCTTCATCAAGGCTCGGAATAAATTCGCCCCCCATACGGGTAAAAACAAAAACCGCACTCCCTAATATGGCCAATGCAATAACCAGGGTGACGGCTTTTCGCTTTAACGCAATATGTAGAATCGGTCTATAAGCAGCATGAATTTTATTCAGTAACTTGCCGCTGATTTTTTCCAGGAAGTTTTCGAAACGGGCGAACCAACTTTTTTTATTTTTTGTTGGCTTCATCACTAATGAAGAAATCATCGGGACATAGGTCAGGCAGAGCAATATAGCCCCAAGGACGGCAAACCCGAATGTGAAAGCCATTGGTTGGAACATCTTGCCCTCAATCCCGGTAAGAAAAAGTATGGGTGCAAAAACAATCAGGATAATCAGCATACCAAAAAATACGGAGTTCATATTAAAGCTGAAAGCATGATAGGTAAGTTCATCCATTTGTGCCTGCCCAAATTTATCTTTTCCTGCTTTTATCCTTTTCTCGATTTCATGCACAGTGCCTTCAACAATGATTACCGCACCATCGACAATAATACCAAAATCAATTGCCCCAAGGCTCATCAGGTTCGCCCACACGTTAAAGACCTTCATTAAAATAAAAGCAAACAAAAGGGAAAGCGGAATAACCGAGGCGGCAACCAACCCGCCACGTAAACTTCCCAATAAAATAACCAATACGAAAATAACGATAAGGGCACCTTCCATCAGGTTTTTACTGACAGTACTGGTGGTTCGATGAATTAAATCGGAACGGTCGAGAAAAGGCACTATTTCCAATCCTTTGGGCAAAGTCTTTTGTACTTCGGCAATTCGGGCTTTTACGCTTTGTATTACTTCGTTCGAGTTTTCGCCTTTCAGCATCAAAATCATACCCCCCACGGCTTCATGGCCATCCTGGGTGAAAGCACCGTAACGTACCTGGCTGCCAAAATGGACCTTTTCCGCTACATCTTTAATCAAAATGGGTATACCATTTTCGTTTTTTACCACAATGCTTTTTATATCGTCCAACGACCTGGCCAGGCCTTCGCCCCTGATAAAATTAGCCATGTGGTTCTTTTCAATGTATGCTCCACCAGTATTGATATTGTTGTTCTCCAGGGCTTCAAAAACATCGTTAATGGAAACACCCATCGCATTTAATTTATCGGGGTTCAGGGCAATCTCATATTGTTTGATATTCCCTCCGAAAGAGTTCACTTCAACTACACCAGGTATTAAAGCCATTTGACGTTTTACAATCCAATCCTGAATAGTACGTAATTCCATGGGAGAATATGTGGTATCATAGCCGGGTTTGGGTTTTATGGTGTATTGGAATATTTCTCCTAAACCCGTGGTTATAGGCCCCATAAAAGGTTCTCCAAACTGTGCAGGTATTTCGTCTTTTACAGCGTTAAGTTTCTCCTGTACAACCTGCCTTGGCAAATAAGTGCCCATGTTATCTTTAAACACAATGGTTACAACTGACAACCCGAAGCGGGACACTGAACGTAATTCAATAACACCCGGTAAATTTGCCATGGCCAGCTCGACCGGATAAGTAACAAATTGTTCGATGTCAACCGTGGATAAGTTTTGCGAAACCGTAATAACCTGCACCTGATTGTTGGTGATATCGGGAACCGAACCGAGATTGATTGTTTTTAAAGAATAAATACCTGCCCCAATCAGTGCGAAAAGCATCAGGCTTACAATAAATTTATTTTTTATTGAATATGCTATTATTTTATCTATCATTTGATTTCTTTAAATTTTTAATTGTATTCGGTTTATAATAATTGACTAAAATCCATGAGTTTATTCATCGAAAACCTATTATATCATATCAGTGAAATGATACATGAGCTTAATGCTCAGTTTTAGAGAAAAGAGAAATGAATTATATTTTTGGGGGTTGCCAGATAGATGCAACGGGATTTGAAATTGCAGGTTCTTTCAATTTAAAACCCATAGTAATTTCTACTAAATTGACAAATGAAATAGTAAAAAATGAAAGGAATGAATGTGATTGGCAACAATGACAAAAACAAAACGGGGAACATAAATCAATATCGTTTGATTGATTCGGGCTTTGTTCAGATAATTCCAGAGAAACAGAATTTTTATTGGCAGAATGAACATCATCGCACGGCAT
>CAZVAY010000101.1:0-8511 GCA_964625265.1 uncultured Sphingobacteriales bacterium
GTTTTTTTCTCCGGCACCCGCAGTTTTATTTGTTAGAAGATCACTACATCACCAGGCTGAACCAATTTGATCTCATCCCTGATTTTCTGTAAACAGCTTTCCTTCAATTTACGCTTTATATTAACGACATACCTACATGATGGAAATGGATTTATTGCCATAGCTTCATCGTATTATTACAGGGTGCAAGAGATGGAAGAAACCGGATTCCGGTAATGGCTGTTTATTCGAACCACTGGCTTGCATCGAAGCGGCATCCGACCATCAAGGAGATGATGGAATTGGCACCAATACTTTTAAAGTAGGTAGTTGGGTCATCTTTTGATACCGGGATAAAACCCCGCTGAAAACGGAATTCCCCAAATAGCTGTTTGTCGTTTATGTTCAGGCTAACTCCACCTCCAAGTATAATACCAGCATCAAAATCAAGATGGGGTTGGTTGATGGCCACATCATCAAAGAATTGTCTGATAGGGAGTTCCTTCACAGAAGAATAACTGGTTCCGTAAAGCCTGCCTTTTCCGCCAAGAAGATAACCTGCATACGGACCAATAATAACATAATAGGACAATGGGTCGTCAAATAACCCGATGTTGAAAGTCAGAGGGATATTGAGGTAAGTCAGGTAGTATTCGCGTATCTCGTTGGGTGAAGGTGATTCAAACTGCGCACCCTCGAATGAAAAGTTAAATTCGGGTGAAAACTGAATGGCATCTTTCCATGGGATGACCATATCAATCCCAACCATGCTTCGCATGAGGATGTGCATATTGAATGCATTCTCGTAATTGCCGCTTTTAAAACCGAGGTTCCCGGTCAGCCCGGAGAAGTTGATGCCGGTCTGCGGGCCACAGGTTTGCTGCGGGCGAACCTGAAAAATAAAAATAAATAAAACAGCTAATGTCACTACGTATTTTTTCATTGATGTTCAATTTTGCCTGTTACTTATCGCAGCAAATATAAACGAATTCATTAATAAAGGAAACATAATAATATCAAGGGTTTCGGGGTTTAAATACTTGTTTTTCGGCAAAGATAAAAGTGATTAAAATCTATAAACTGTTGAGTTTGATTACATTTGTATTATGAGGAAAAATATGATCGTCTTTTTGTTATTGGCCTGCCTGATTATTACCGGTTCGTATGCCCAGAAACCACCTTACAATTTCAGTTATAAGAAAGATATTGTCATAGCTGCTTCAGGATTATTGTTTGCCACCACAAGCTTAGTTCTGCATCAGAACCAGGATGCTTTGACACCTGCCGATATTGCCCTTCTTGATAGTAAAGACGTCTGGCCTGTTGACCGGAGTGCAACGGAGCATTACTCTGAATCATCGGCCCAAATCAGTGATATGTTGCTGGTGGGTTCATTGGGCTTCAATGCCTTTCTACCACTGGCAGGCCTGAAAAATAACAACAATAAGTGGGAGCATGTATTCAGTATTGCCCTGTTAAGTGCTGAAACAAATCTGCTTAACTATGGGGGAACTGAACTGGTAAAAGTATTGGCACACCGTACAAGGCCATTTGCCTACAATCCTGTTGCACCCATGGATAAAAAACTTGAACCTGATGCCAGAAAAAGTTTCTTTTCAGGGCATACTTCCTTTGCAGCAGCAAATTCATTTTTAGCTGCTACGGTTATTTCAGATTTTTACCCGGACAGTAAATGGAATGCTGTGGTCTGGACGGCAGCAGCCTTATTTCCCGCCTGGACAGGCATGCAACGTTATTGGGCCGGCAAGCATTTCCCAACTGATGTTCTGGCCGGATATACTTTCGGGGCTTTTTGTGGGTGGTTTATTCCCTATGTGCACAAGCACGACAACCGGCAAAATGTGTCTATGCTTCTATTTCCTGAAGGATTTTCCCTGGCTGTAAGATTTTAACAAAAAAAGATCTTAATTTTCCGAAATTTAGCTTATATTTGGAAAAAAAATCCCTTATTATGTTTACTAAGAAATTCACATTCATTGTGTTGCTGTTCATTATAGCATCACATGTTGCCGGGCAAACCTATAATTCGCCTGAAAGCGTTGTTTTTGATAAAAATGCCAATCGCTATCTGGTTTCAAATGTGGGAAGCGGAGCCATTATTTCACGCAGCCTCACAGGAGCACTTTCTTATTTCAAAACCGGGCTTACGGATCCCAAAGGGATGTGTATCCATGGGAATATAGTTTATGTAACAGATAATAAATTTGTTAAGGGTTATTTACTAAGCAATGGCGGCATGGTCATGAATATCAATATTTCCTCAGCCGGTTCGCTTAACGACATCGTATGGGCAGATGGATATTTGTATGTAGGAGATATGTATGGTGACAAAATATACAAGATTAATACAGTTAATAAGACCTATTCGGTTTTTGCTTCTACCGGATTAAATTCACCGAATGGGTTGTTGTATGACAAATACAACAACAGGTTGATAGCAGTCTCGTATACCAGCAATGCAAAAATATATGGCATTAACCTGACTTCAAAGGCTGTTTCCGTTATCAGATCAACCACGTATACTAACCTGGATGGTATAACAAAGGATGAAAATGGTAATATATATATTTCTACCTGGGGAAGTAACGCAATACTAAAATACGATTCTACTTTTTCTTCGACACCAGATACCTTTTCTTATCTGATTTTATATCCTGCTGATATTTATTATAACCGGGAGGCCAAAGTGCTTGCAGCACCCTCGTACGGAAATAACCAGGTGGTGTTTTATAACTTCCTATCACCGACAATCACGGCCGGTGGCCCACTCACTATTTGCCCCGGAACAACCGTACAGTTATCAACTGTTAGTGGTACTGCACTTAGTTATACATGGAAAAGAAACGGATATGTACATAGTACTTCAGCCTCAATATTGGCTAATATGACTGGGGATTATGCCGTAACAGTGTCGAACCATGTTGGTTCGGTAACTTCGGATACGGTTCATGTCACTGTATTGGGGCAACCCGCAAAACCTTCAATCAATTATTCCGGTTCCATTTCATTTTGCCATGGCGACAGTATTATCCTCCATGCACCTCCGGGTTTTACCGCATACAAATGGTCGGATAATGATACTTCATCAACCAAAATTGTCAAAAGCAGGGGCTCTTTCCATCTATTCGTTTATGATACAAACCTGTGTGCCAGCCCGGCTTCAGATCCGGTTACCATAACAGTTGGCCCTTCAGTGATGAAACCTGCGATAACCGATAGCGGAAACACTACCATGTGCCACGGGGACACAGCTTACCTCTCAGGCCCTGCAGGTTTCAACTATCATTGGTCAACCGGTGATACAACACAACATATTGCTGTAACACAAACCAAATCGGTATTCCTGGCTATTTCAGATACAGCAGGTTGCTGGTCCAACCATTCCGATACGGTTGATATTCATGTTTTGTCACCTCCCGCAAAACCAGTTATTTCGGTCAACGGCCACACTTCATTCTGTCATGGCGATAGTGTGGAATTATCTGTGCCTGTCGGGCCTTATACCTTCCATTGGAACGATGGGGATTCAGTCCATTCCAAAATCATCCGGCAATCGGGACATTTGGCCGTTATGATCACTGATAGCAACGGCTGCCGCAGCGCGTGGTCCGATACGGTGGATGTGCAGGCTTTTCCCTTGCCACCCAAACCTGTTATCCATCATGGACATACCCATATCTGTCAGGGCGACAGCGCTTATTTACAAGTACCATTCGGATATGACCATTATTACTGGCATCCGGGAGGTTCAGGTCATTTTGAACTGTTCGCCAAACATGCCGGTTTTTACAAGGTAATGGTTCAGGACACCAATGGATGTTTCAGCCCTTTCTCCGATAGCATTGAAATAAAAACAATTCCCTCGCCTGCAAAACCTGTGATAGGATATTCTGAGGATACCTTTTGTAGTGGTGATACAGCCATTGCTACGGCACCTGCCGGATATGACGCTTATATCTGGTCGAATGGTGATAGCAGTCATTTCACCCTTATCTTACACTCGTCTTTAATCAAGCTCCGGGTTGTGGATTCAAACGGATGTATCAGTCCGGCTTCAGATTCGGTTCATTTTGTTATGGTCGAACGACCTGAAACCCCTGTCATTACTTTGTTGACGGGCGATACGCTTTATGCTTCAACAATTGGCGATCAATATCATTGGATGTTTAATGATACCTTGTTGAACGAACATTCGCAGAAAATCAAGGGCACTCATAAAGGCTATTACAAGGTGAGTATCATTTCAGGGCGCTGTGCTTCCTACTTTTCAACTCCCTTTTATTTTATACCTTCATCGCTGGATGCACCATTAAAATCCGTAACACTTATTTATCCGAATCCATCAGACGGACAGTTCTATGTACAAATACCAGATAAGCTGTTACACCAAAATTTCCGTATCATGGATATTATGGCCAGACAGGTCATACAAGGTGAGTTTATTCAAAGGGTTAACTTAATTTCCGGATTGACAAAAGGTGTTTATCTATTGATCATTAATACACCATCGGGACAATTTTATAAAAAAGTCATGATCAGGTGATCTACGGGTTGATCAGACAGTCCAAATGATGGGCTGTTTATAACAGGATTTTTTCCGGGTTATAATGGCAGGGCATATTCCTTTCCCTTTTCAAGGCCTTTTAACCTTCCATTTTATTTGAATACTTTTGCAGCCTGAAAAGGATGATAACAATATGAACGAGGATAAATTAAAATCTATAGTTTCTCACTGTAAGGAATACGGTTATATTTTTCAATCTTCTGAGATCTATGACGGGCTTGCTGCCGTGTATGATTATGGGGAATACGGCTCTGAACTGAAGAACAATATCAAGGATTATTGGTGGAAGGCCATGGTACAATTGCACGAAAATATCGTAGGCATTGACTCCGCCATATTTATGCATCCCGAAATATGGAAGGCCTCAGGCCATGTGGACAGTTTCAATGACCCGATGATCGACAATAAGGATTCGAAAAAACGTTACAGGGCCGATGAACTGATTGAAGACCAGATCCGGAAATTCCAGGCTAAAATTGACAAAGAGGTAAAAAAAGCAGAAAAAAGGTTTGGCCAGGCCTTCGACAAGCAACAGTTTTTGGAGACAAATCCCCGTGTACTTGCCAACCAGGCCAAAATTGATGAGCTTACCGGGCGATATGTTAAAGCCATGGATAGCAATGACCTGGATGCGATTAAGCAGATCATTGTGGATTACGAAATTGTTGACCCTGTTTCGGGAAGCCGCAACTGGACAGATGTCAGGCAGTTCAACCTGATGTTTTCCACACAAATGGGCTCTACTGCCGAAGGCGCCAGTTACATCTACCTGCGGCCCGAAACCGCACAGGGTATTTTTGTCAATTTTCTGAATGTCATGAAATCCGGCAGGATGAAAGTACCCTTTGGTATCGCCCAGATTGGAAAGGCTTTTAGAAATGAAATTGTAGCCAGGCAATTTATCATCAGGATGCGTGAGTTTGAACAAATGGAAATGCAGTTTTTTGTCAGGCCCGGAACGGAATTGGAGTGGTTTGAACACTGGAAAGAAAAACGATTGAACTGGCATAAAGCATTGGGGATCCCTGAAGAAAAATACAGGTTACATGTGCATGATAAACTGGCACATTATGCCAATGCTGCGGTCGATATTGAATTTGAATACCCGTTTGGGTTCAAGGAACTGGAGGGTATTCACAGCCGTACTGACTTCGACCTGAAAAAACATGAAGAACATTCCGGGAAAAAACTTCAGTATTTCGATCCTGAATTAAATGAGAGTTATACCCCCTTTGTTGTTGAAACGTCCATAGGCCTGGATAGAATGTTCCTTTCGGTTATTTCGAATGCTTACCAGCAAGAGAAACTTGAGGACGGTTCGGAAAGGGTAGTGTTAAAACTCCCCCCACAACTTGCACCGGTGAAAGTTGCCATTCTTCCGCTGGTCAGGAAAGATGGTATGGATGTCAAAGCGCTTGACATTTTTAATGAGCTACGCTTTCACTTCAATTGCCAGTACGATGATAAAGACAGCATCGGCAGGCGCTACCGGAGGCAGGATGCCATTGGAACACCTTATGCCATTACCGTTGACGGCCAAACCCTTAATGACAATACAGTAACATTAAGGTACAGGGACAGCATGGAACAAAGAAGGGTGTCGATCCCAGAACTGGTGAAAGAACTGGAAAAAGAACTGGATATAACCAAACTGCTTAGCAGATTGTAAGCAATACGAGATTTATAACGGGATTTTGGCTATACGTTAAACAGAAAATGCATCTGGTCGCCATCCTGGACAATATAGTCTTTGCCAACAATGTGAAAACAAGCATGGTCTTTACAGGCTTGTTCTGAACCATACCTGACATAATCTTCGTACTTGATCATTTCGGAGCGGATAAAACCCCGTTCAAAATCGGAATGGATAACCCCTGCTGCCTGTGGCGCTGTACTGTTTTTAGGTGTCGTCCATGCCCTGACTTCCTTTTTGCCAACCGTAAAAAAGGTGATCAGGTCGAGCAGTTTATAGGCTTCGTGGATTAAACGGTTAACACCGGGTTCGCTCAGGCCGTACATTTCCATGAATTCCCTGCGTTCTTCTTTATCTTCAATTTCAGCAATTTCCGATTCTATTTTACAGTTCAAAATGAGCAACCGTGCATCTTCCTCTTTGATGGCATCAGATAATTTCTCCGTATAACTATTTCCTTTCAGGTCACCTTCCTCTTTCACATTGGCAACATAAAGCACTTTTTTTGAAGTCAGGAAACTGTAGCTTTTCAGCGTCTTCTCTTCTTCGGGGGTAAATTTCATCTGCCTGATGAAGTTGCCCTCTTCAAGCTGCGACCTGATGCGCTCAAGCAAACCAACCAGTTGAATGATCTTTTTATCACCGCTTTTGGCGGCCTTCCGGTTTCTTTCCAGTGATTTTTCCACTGTTTCAAGGTCTTTGAACAACAGTTCCAGGTCCACTTCTTCTTTGTCCTTAACCGGGTCAACCTTATTGTTTACATGAACAATATTGTCATCATCAAAGCAGCGGATAAGATGGATGATGGCATTGGAGTGCCTGATGGCATCAAGGAAGCTGTTGCCGAGCCCTTCTCCCTTGCTGGCACCGGCAGCCAATCCTGCAATGTCAATGAATTCAATATGGTTGGGTGTGGTTTTGTGCGGCTGCTCCATTTCGCTTAACTTCCACAGGCGGGGGTCAGGAATTTCTACCACGGCCATTTCCGATTCAGTAGTGGTGTAGGGAAAATTCTCTATGGCGATATCTTTGCCCGTCAGGGCTTTAAAAAGGGTGGATTTACCCACATTGGGCAATCCGGTTATTCCACATAAAAGGCTCATCAGTATTCTGTTTAAAACAGCAAATTTAGTTAAATCGATTTGGCTTTGATGATAAATCCCGGAGAATGTAAAATGCCTAATTTTGAAACTGTGAAAGTACTGATCCGTATCCTTGTAACCCACTTCAGGGAAGAGTGTAAATGGCAACATGTCGTATATACAGCTACGGTGGTTGCGTTGCTCATTGCACTGAACTACGGTCTGGACATTGACAAACTTTATTTTAAACCTCACCGGGGCAGCACCTTGGGTGTCATCCTGTATTTTCTTTATTATGCCCTGGCTTATATGCTGGTTGCTGTGCCAATCATGATCGTTACGAAAAAGGGGGATATATTAAAAAAGGCTGCCTTTTGGGTGAAAAGCCTGGTGTTTTTGCTCATCATTGCGTTACAGCGCAGCCTCGACCTCTACCACTTGGAGAATCACCATTTTGAATACTATACCAATTATTTTTTTGACAGGCTGATGACCAATTTTGAATTGCTGATCATAGCCCTGCTCCCTGTGGTTATGATGAAGTATATGTACGATAGTAAAAACCGTGATTTGTATGGCCTTGGGTTAAATGGGAGCAAGGCAAAGCTGTTTTTTGTTTTGATACTCTTCCTTATCCCACTGATAGGGTGGGCCTCATTCCAGGCTGACTTCCAACAAATGTACCCCCGTTTCAAACCCTGGCTTTTCCCCGAAGGTGTTGGTTGGGGCAGGTGGACCATGTTTGCTGTATTTGAATTGAGCTATACCCTCGATTTTGTTTCTACCGAATGGATTTACAGGGGAGCTTTGGTTATCGGAATGGCATACCTCATGGGCAAGGATGCTATTTTACCCATGTTGGTGGTTTATGTAGCGATACATTTTGGAAAACCTTTGGCCGAGAGCATCTCCTCCTTTTTTGGCGGATACCTGCTGGCTGTTTTTGCCCTTCATTTACGCAGTATCTGGGGAGGCGCCATAGTACATATTGGCCTGGCATTGATGATGGAAACAGGGGCTATTATCGTGCACTATTTTGGCCCGCCAAATGGTGGATAAAAATCATATAACTTTTGGTAACTTACTAAAGGTTACATATCTAAAAAGGCTCTGTTTTGTTGCCATAAATTTCGAATCTTTACAAATGAAATGGTATCGTTAATAATTACGAT
>CAZVAY010000102.1:0-8481 GCA_964625265.1 uncultured Sphingobacteriales bacterium
TTTGTCGATGTTGCCTGCACCGTTTCAGATTCTGTAAAGAAATATTTCCCAAAAGCAAAAAACATTATTTCAGGGAATCCGGTCAGGGAATCCCTCCTTCAGGTAACTGCCGGTAAAGAAGAAGCGCTAAAGCATTTTGGCCTGCAACCCGGTAAAACAACCCTTTTCATCACCGGGGGCAGCCTGGGCGCAGGGTCAATCAATAAAGCTATTCTTAAAGGTATTCCCCTGTTGGTGAAAGAAAACTTTCAGCTAATCTGGCAAACAGGTGAATATGATTATCAATCCATAACCCGTGAACTGGACAAAGATGTGAAGGAGCATCATTACATTTCGGATTTTGTCAGGGAAATGGAGTTGGCATACAAAGCCGCTGACATTGTGATAGCACGTGCGGGTGCCATCACTTTGTCTGAGTTGGCGCTCATGGGCAAAGCAGCTATCCTGGTTCCTTCACCCAATGTGGCAGAGGACCATCAGACCAGGAATGCCCAATCGCTGGTAAAAGAAAATGCAGCCATTCTGGTTGAAGATAAAAATGTTACAGAAAATTTAACCGGTGTAATCAGTGAACTGGCCCCGGCACCTGAAAAGATTCAATTATTGGAAAAAAATATCCGCAAGTTCGCGCGGCCCGACTCGGTTGATATTATTATAAACGAAATGGAAAACCTCGTAAAAATTTCATGAACCTACGTAAATTTAAATATGTGTACCTGATTGGGATTGGCGGTATAGGAATGTCAGCCCTGGCCAGGTATTTCTCAGGTTCAGGAAAACAGGTTTCAGGTTATGACAGGACACCATCAGATATGACCACTGAACTTGAAAAGGAAGGTATCAATATTCATTTTGAAGATAACATTGGGCTCATTAACGAAAATATAATTCAAAATCCGGATGAATCACTTATCGTGTTTACCCCGGCAATCCCCAAAGAACACTCTGAATTAAATTACTTTCTTAATCAAGGATTTACAGTAAAAAAACGGTCTGAGGTTTTAGGTATCATTACCAAAGGACGTAAAACCATAGCGGTAGCAGGTACCCACGGAAAAACAACTACTGCAGCATTTGTCGCACATTTATTAAAATGTTCAGGCATCGACTGCTGCGCCTTTGTGGGTGGTATCATGACCAATTACGGGACAAACTACCTTCCACCGGAAGATAAAGACAAAGCAGTTTATGTTGTTGAGGCAGATGAATTCGACAGGTCATTTTTGGCCCTCCACCCTGATATTGCTATTGTAAATTCAATGGAACCTGATCATCTGGACATCTATGGAAATGAGGAAAACCTCAGGGATTCCTTTTATAAATTCACCAGCCAGATTAAACCTGATGGCTTGCTGGTTGTGCGTGAAAACCTGGTGGATTTCTTTGAAAAATCAGGTTGTCCTGTGATCTCCTTTGGACAAGGCACAGGATCGGCCTTTTGGATTGAGAAAATCAATTACCGAGGAGACCAGTTATATTTCAATCTTGCAAGTGACCAGGGGAAATTTGAAGACATTCATTTACCTGTTGCGGGCGTCCATAATTGCTATAATGCAGTGGCAGCCTTTGCAGCATTATCCGGTGTTGTAGAAAACAAACCTGATTTGATCAAAGCTATCGAATCCTTCAAAGGTATCAACCGAAGGTTTGAATTTATTTTTAAAAGCCCCGATGTAATTTACATTGACGATTATGCCCACCATCCAACCGAATTGAAATCCACTATTCAATCAGTACGTGATTTGTATCCCGGTAAAAAATTAACTGGGGTATTCCAACCTCACCTTTTCAGCAGGACGAGGGATTTTATGGATGGATTTGCCACATCCCTGGCTTTGCTCGACCAGGTGATTTTACTCGACATATATCCTGCACGGGAGGCTCCAATTGAAGGTATTTGTTCAAAAGTTTTATTAGACAAAATAGAGGTTAAACATAAATTGTTGCTTGAAAAGAATGATTTGACAGATTTTTTGAATAACGAAAAGTTGGAAATCTTGTTAACCCTGGGTGCAGGTGATATTGACCGCCTGGTAACACCTATTAAAAATATGCTAACTAACAGATTTTCAGAAAAATGAAAAAAACAGGCCAAATATTGAAGAATACAGCAAGGAAATTTAAAGAAGTTTTCTGGCTTTTAGTCTTTGTAGCCTGTTTTATCTTCTTTGTGTCTTTTACAGAAAAATCAAATAGGGAGATTCTTTGTAAGAAGGTAGTTATCAACATTGAGAACAATGGCAATACAGGTTTTGTCAGGACAGAAAATATCCGCAACCTTACGTTTATCTTCATCAATGGAAATGCCGAGGATAAGCGTTTAAACGAACTGGACCTGTCAGGACTTGAACAGGAGTTACAGGATAATAGTTTTATCGACCAGGCAGAAGTGTATACCAATATCAACGGAACATTGTTTATTGACATTTCAGGAAAAAAACCATTATTTAGGGTGGCACCTGTTAATCAAACCGGGTTTTATGTCGATGATCGCGGCAGGGTTATGCCGTTGTCGTCACAATACACGGCACATGTTTCAGTAATTTCAGGATATATCAACAGGGAAAACTTTAACAACGGCACCAATTCCGCCTATTTCAGCCTGATGAAAATGATTGATGACGATGAATTTCTTAATCCGCTGATAGGCCAGGTGAATGTTGATTACAAACAGAATATTACCCTTGTTCCTAAGACCGGGGTGAACATCATTGACTTAGGTGATGAAAAAAACCTCGCAAGCAAACTGAATAAGATCAGGGTATTTTATGATAAAATCCTCCCAACCGAGAACTGGGAATCGCATCAAAAGCTGATAGTTAAATATAAAGGTCAAATAATATTAAAATAATCCTCATATGAAAGATTCGGAAAAAATCATTGTCGGACTTGACATAGGTACTACTAAAATCTGCGCTATCGTAGGTTCAAAAGGCGAAAACGGAAAGATCAACATCCTGGGTGTTGGCAAAACAGAGTCGAATGGGGCTGTACTCAGGGGCGTTGTATCCAACATAGACAGAACAGCAGAAGCCATCAGACAGGCAGTTACCGAAGCCTCAAAAAGATCGAAGGTTAATATTGGTGTAGTGGATGTTGGCATTGCCGGACAACATATCAAGAGCATGCATCACCGTAGTCAGATAACAAGGGACAATTCTGAGGATATGATCACCCGTGAAGACACCGACAGGCTGATTGAAGACATGCACAAGGTAGTGGTTGATCCCGGGGAAGAAATCATTCATGTTATCCCACAGGATTATATTGTCGACAGTGAAAGAGGGATCAAGAACCCGATTGGAATGGCTGGAGTCAGACTTGAGGGCAACTTTCACATTATTACGGGACAGATCACCGCTGCAAGAAATATTGAAAGATGTGTTGAAAAAGCAGGGCTGACCATATCTGACCTGATCCTGGAGCCCATTGCATCTTCCGAAGCTGTGTTGTACGAAGAAGAAAAAGAAGCAGGTGTGGCTTTGGTTGATATTGGGGGCGGCACCACTGATGTAGCCATTTTCCAGGATGGTATCATCAGGCATACTGCCGTGATCCCCTTAGGTGGCGAGGTCATTACCAACGACATCAAAGAAGGATGTAATGTTATGCGCAAACAGGCCGAAACAATGAAAGTCAGGTTTGGACACGCTTTGGCCGACACTGCCAGGGAAAATGAGATCATTACTATTCCGGGGCTTCGTGGAAGGCAACCCAGGGAAATATCGCTGAAAAACCTTGCGCTGATTATTCAGGCACGCATGGAAGAGATATTTGAGCATGTCTATTTTGAGATTAAAAGTTCCGGCTTCGAAAAGAAACTACAGGGCGGAATTGTCCTGACCGGAGGAGGCTCCCAGCTCAAAAATTTGCCTCAACTGGTAGAATATGTAACCGGTATTGATGCCAGGGTTGGTTATCCTGTTGAACACCTGGGTAAAGGCATGGTCAAAGAAGTAGGATTCCCCATGTATGCAACTGGAATAGGGCTTGTCCTTCACGGGTTTGCCAATTCATCCGGTAAGGGCAACGAGGTAGAAAAAACAGAAGAGAAAAAAACAAATCCTATATCAACATTTTTTGAAAAGGTTCAGATCTGGCTAAAGGACGACCAGAATGACTATGAATAAATTTTTTAACAGATAGATTAATCTCGAATATTAAAGGAAGTAATCATGACAAACTTACAATTTGATATCCCCAAAGAAGAACTGTCAATCATCAAGGTAATCGGCCTTGGGGGTGGCGGTGGAAATGCTGTCAATTACATGTACGAACAAGGCATCAAGGGTGTCCAGTTTATTGTTTGCAACACAGATAAACAAGCGCTTGACTTCAGCCCAATCGAAACAAAAATACAGATTGGTAATGACCTGACCGGTGGAAGAGGCGTGGGTGGCAACCCCGATATTGGCAGAAAGGCAGCACTCGAAAGTTATGATGAAATAAAAGAGGTTATTGGTGAAGAAACCAAAATGCTTTTTATTACAACAGGTATGGGAGGCGGAACCGGATCAGGCACAGCACCGGTTGTGGCAAAAATCGCACGTGAGATGGATATTCTCACTGTGGGTATCGTCACCTATCCGTTCCAGTTTGAAGGTGAAAAACGAAAGAAAATTGCCGAAGGACGTATCGGTGAATTTAAAAAGTATGTTGACGCATTGATCATAATTCATAATGACAGGCTTCTTGAAATGTTTCAGGGACTGGTGATTACAAAAGCATTTGCCCATGCAGACAATGTATTGGCTATTGCAGCTAAAGGTATTGCAGAAATTATTACCGTTACCGGGATCATGAACGTTGATTTTGAAGATGTCAGGTCCATTATGAAAGATTCAGGAACAGCCATTATGGGAAGCGCCATTGCCGAAGGCGAAAACAGGGCTAAAACAGCCATTACCGAAGCACTGAATTCTCCCCTCCTTAAGGATAATGACATTAAGGGAGCGAAGCATATATTGCTGAATCTTACTTACGGTAAAAAAGAAGTGGAAATTGATGAACTCACACAGATCACCGAACATATTAAAAATGAAGTGGGTGATGATGTTGACCTGAAATTTGGGCATTGTAATGATGAAAGCCTTGAAAATGAACTTTCAGTAACTATTATTGCCACATCACTTGAGTCGGGTGATGAAGATAAACAACTGACTTTTGATGATACGGTAGCTGAAGGTACACCGGAACCTCAAGAACAGGAAAAAAAGTTTTTTAACCTAACAAAAGAAGAGGAAGAAGAAATTGCCCAACAGGGAACTCAAATGAAATTTGAGTTTGAGGATGATACCGATCCTTTTCTGAAAAAAGATAAAAAGGAAAGTGAAAAACTAAAGCAGTTTAACTATTCAATAAATACTCCTGAAGGCCTGGAAGAGGCGGAAACCAAACCAGCCTACCAGCGTAAAGCCATCCAGTTGGTAGAAGTCCCTCATTCTTCAGATTCTGAAATATCGCGGCTAACCCTTGATGATGATGAAAGGCCGGAGCTCAAAGAGAATAATGCTTTCCTGGCCGACAATATTGATTAAACTGAAAGTCATTTTTCAGGATGCACTCCTGAAATAAAATAGCTAATCTGAAAACATTTTAATACATCACTTTTTTGCATCTTTGCCTGAACAAATCATAGAATCAGGCTATGTTCGATTTTTTCCGGAATATGTTTTCAGGTAATCACAGGTTACTTTTAATCCTGCTTCTATTCCTGTCTTCCTGTAATCAAAGAACACCATCACTCCTGGTATTTTCGGGATCGGCAAGCATGCCTGCCACAGAGGAAGCAGCCAAATTGTTTGAAAAAGAAACCGGAATAACCGTGCATATTAACTTTGGTGGATCCGGTACCTTGCTTTCGCAAATGATATTGGCAAAAACCGGGGATATCTATTTTCCAGGCTCGTCAGACTATATGGACATTGCCCTGAAAAAAGGTATTATTGATTCTCAAAACCTTGTAGTGGTAGCTTACCTGATTCCCTGCATCAATGTGGCAAAGGGCAACCCAAAAAATATTCGCCACTTGTCCGACCTCGCACGGGATGATATCCGATTTGTTATGGCTAATCCTGAAAATGTTTGCCTGGGAAGCTATTCCGTGGAACTCATTGAAAATAACTGTGATGATACATTGGCCAACTCAATCAGAGGAAATATCCTGACATTTGCTGAAAGTTGTTCCAAAACTGCGGCTACCCTATCCCTTCACTCTGCCGATGCCATCTTAGGCTGGCAGGTATTTGGCCAATGGGACCCTGAAAACATTGAAAACATTGCACTCCCCGATTCCCAATTAGTCAGGATAGGCCTACTTCCTTTGGCAATTACCAGGTATTCAAAAAACAAGGAAAATGCTAAGAAATTTATCCGTTTTATGGCCTCTGAAGAAGCAAGGAAAATATACCAAAAACATCATTATATTGTTGATAGAAACAGGGCATTAAAAATAGCAGGAGACAAAGTAAAAATGGGAGGAGCGTATTTGCTACCTGAAAGATGGAAACAAATGGGAAATGAAGATTAAAGCATTGAGCATATCATCTGCCTTTTTGGTACTGGCCATTTACCTTGTGCTGATTTTATCGGCTTTATACTATTTCGAGCCGGGTTTATTCCTTAAAATATTAACTGCAAAGCGAACCCTGTTTGCCATTAACATCAGCCTGGTATCAGCTACCGTTGCGTCTTTTCTGGCCATTGCTATTGCCATACCGGCAGCTTATGCCCTGTCGAGGTACCAGTTCCCGGGGCGTAAAATCATCGACCTGATCCTGGAGCTTCCGTTGATTATTTCACCGGCAGCGCTTGGTGCCCTGATATTGATCTTCTTTAGCAACCCGCTTGGTGAATGGGTACAGGAACATTCAATCAGGGTCATATACAGTTTCTGGGGTATTGTAGCAGCACAGTTTGTGACAACACTTGGCATTGCAACCCGTTTTGTCAAATCAGCCATTGACGAGCTGCCAAGGCGCTATGAGCAGGTATCGCGCACCCTGGGTGCCACGGCAGTTAAAGCTTTCAGAACTGTCACCCTGCCCCTGAGCAGGCAGGGAATTATTGCAGCATTTTTTCTCACCTGGGCAAAAGCATTTGGTGAATTTGGAGCGACAGTTACCGTTGCAGGTACCATGGCTATGAAAACCGAAACAGTTCCGGTCTCCATTTTCATGCAAATGTCCAATGCCAATATGGATGCGGGAATTGTCCTGATATTTATACTTGTCCTGGCAGGTTTGTCTGTCTTGTTTTTAACCCGTTTGATAACAAAAAAATCTCCTTATGCTTGAAATACGGGATTTGAATGTAACGGCAGGTGAGTTTTCACTAAGTTCAGTGAACCTGAAGATCGAAAAAGGCAGCTTTCATGTCATAGTCGGCCATACCGGAAGCGGGAAAACACTATTACTTGAGTGTATGCTTGGTTTAAGGAAAGTACAGGCCAATTCCATTTTTCTGGATGGAACCGACAGCGTTCATATCCCTATTGAAAAAAGAAATATGGCCTATGTGCCTCAGGATTTTGCTATTTTCCCCCATCTCAATGTAGAACAGAATATACGCTATGGGCTGGCTGTCAACAACAAGGCATTGGCTGATGAATCCCTGATAAACGAATTAATTGAAATTACAGGAATAAGATCGCTGTTGCACCGTAGGACAAAGCACCTGAGTGGTGGCGAAAAACAAAGGATTGCTTTTGTCCGTGCCCTTGCAGCCGGTAGAAAAGTCCTGGTACTGGATGAGCCTCTTTCCTCACTGAACAAAACCCTGAAATATGAGCTACAACATCTCCTGCTCAGGTTGCATAAGAAATATGCACTCACCATTATCATGGTCACCCACGACCTCGAAGAGACTTTTACCCTGGCCGAAAATATCAGCGTCATACAGGATGGCAGAATATTACAAAGCAGCCCGAAAGATATTCTTTACCGGCAACCTGCATCAACTGAAGTAGCCCGGTTCCTGGGCATTTCAAACCTGTTTAGCGGTGTTGTCAAAGAAGTTGGCCAAAACAGGATCAGGATATACTCCAAAGAGCTTGGTATTGAACTTTGGGTACCCACCGAATCAAACTTTTTACCCGGAAACAACACAGTAGTTGGTATTCGAAATGATGAGTTAATGATACTCAGGCCTGGCATGGTTAGAAAAAACCAGACTAACCTGCTGGAAGCCAACATTGAATCTATACTGAAGAAAGAATCCACCTTTCTTGTCAGGGCATTACCGGTAAACGGAACTGCTTCTGTTTACATTGAGGTGCCTGCCTATGCATTTGGTAAACTTGGAATTCAGGAAAGTGATCGTATTGAAGTCACGTTACGTGAAGAAATGATTTTTGTAACCCCTTAGATTTATTTACTTGCATAATCTTTAAATGTACGATAAACCACGCATTACTTAAAGGTTTTGGATTCTTCCGGTCTTTTTCATTTTTTTCGAAAATTGAAATCAAACCATTCATATTTT
>CAZVAY010000103.1:0-8466 GCA_964625265.1 uncultured Sphingobacteriales bacterium
CATCAAACCGGCAGTTTTTAAAGATGAAAGGGGGTATTTTTATGAAGCCTATAATGAACAAACCTACAAGGAGCATGGCATTGAGCTTAATTTTTTACAGGATAACCAGTCCATGTCAAAAAGGGGCGTTTTACGAGGTCTTCACTTTCAGAACCCTCCTTTTTCCCAGGGCAAGCTGGTGAGGGTACTGAATGGTTCAGTACTGGATGTGGCTGTTGACATCAGGAAAAAATCCCCTACCTATGGACAGTGGCACTCCGTGATCCTTTCCGAAGAGAACAAATTGCAATACTGGATTCCCCCGGGCTTTGCCCACGGGTTCCTGACCCTGGAAGACAATACGATCTTTTCTTATAAATGCACTGCTCTTTACAACAAAGAATCTGAGGGCTCCATCCGTTGGAATGATCCCGATCTGAAGATCAACTGGAGTTTTTATGATGCCATCATTTCAGAAAAAGACAAAGTAGCTCCATTCTTTCATGAACTTGATTCAAAATTTTAATGATAAAAACAGGGCTTTCCTTGCTTCTTATTTTAAGCTTTCAGCAGGCTTTCTCTCAAAAATTTGCCAAAACAGAGGATGTTATTCCGTTCTATGCCCTTGTGGGCTACGGTATTACAATGCCTGTCAACAACAGTACAGCCTGGCAGATCAACTACGACCTCAACCTGGCCTTCCCTTTTGAATACAGTGAGAAATTCTTCGACCTTTATGCCGGTCTGTATATTTTCGATCAGGAATCGGGAGCTTTTAACCGGAAAGATTACGGAACGGCCATCCACCTGGGAGTTGGCAAACGATTTAGCAACCGTATTTTTCTGACAGGGTTCTACACCGGGCCTGCTGTTATGTTTATTGATAAAAATTATCATCAAAAAACCGAGGTAGGATGGAATTTTAATGCCCCTCTGATGTACAAACCCATGGAGGAATTGGGTATTGGCCTAAACCTGTTCTCAATAGCCAGCTTTCATGAATTTGTTGCCGGTTACGCCTTTTGTATCACCCTGATCAATATTCCTAAAGATTAATCGAAAAAACTCACTTCATTTGATTATGTAACCTGGTCACTCTGAACGCTTATTAACCTGATTAATTCATATATGGGATCAACCCGACACAGGGCTAACGAAATAATTGAATTTCAATCATCTACCAGGTCTGATGACTCCAATAGTCCTATCAGGCTCATTGGGGGTTAATCCCGACATTGCTCATTAAAGATTCTCCTGTTTTTATACAGAAAAAGGTCTTTCATGGGCAATTGCCGGAACGATATGCAAAAAGTCTAATGACTTTTTTGGGATTAATTTGAATATCAAGTTAAAATACTTATAATTGCCATGATTTATGAATAGAAAATAATATGCAGATTAGAATTGAGGATACAAAGATTGATGCTGTAAAAATTGTTATTCCTGAAATTTTTCAGGATGATCGTGGATTTTTTACCGAGGTATACCGTGCAGACCAGTTCAGGGAACTCGGCCTGCCGGATAATTTTGTTCAGTTGAATCATTCGGGAAGTGTAAAAAATGTTCTTCGCGGATTGCATTTCCAGTGGGAACCACCCATGTCAAAACTCATGCGCGTAACCAAAGGTGAAGCTTTTTTGGTCGCTGTTGATATTCGCAAAGGTTCGCCAACATTAGGACAGTGGGTAGGTGTAGTTGCCAGTGCTGAAAACCTCAAACAGGTATTTGCCCCCTGGTCTTTTGCCCGCGGCTTTTGTGTGCTATCGGATTATGCAGAGATCCAGTACCTCTGTACGGGGACATACAGTAACAAAGCTGAGTCGGGAATTTTGTGGAACGATCCGGAGATAGGCATTGAATGGCCTGTTGACAATCCTATTTTAAGTGGCAAGGACGAGATTGCTCAACCTTTGTCGGAATGGCTTACAAAACCAGAATCTGATTTATTTAAATATTAAGACAATGAAAATTTTAGTTGCCGGTGGCGCAGGATATATTGGTTCGGTCATGGTTCCCAAACTGGCTGAACGCGGCTATGATATTACCGTGGTTGACTTGTTATGGTTCGGTAATCATTTGCCTGACTCCATTAATGTGGTCCAAAAAAGTATTTTTGACTTGCAGATCAATGACCTTAAAGGTTATGACCAGGTGATATTTATGGCAGGCTTATCGAATGACCCGATGGCTGAATTCAGTCCGAAAGACAATTTCATCCATAATGCCTCAGCTGCGGCATACCTGGCCTACATTGCCAAAGAAGCTGGTGTAAAGAGGTTTATTTACGCAGGGAGCTGTTCGGTTTATGGTTACACAGTCAACGAACTCTATGATGAAAACGACCCGGCAGTTTCCAGTTATCCGTACGGTATCAGCAAGCTACAGGGCGAATGGGCAGCCATGCAATTGCAGGACAACAATTTTTCAGTCATTGCTTTCAGGCAGGGTACGGTTTCGGGTTACAGCCCAAGGATGAGGCTCGACCTGATTGTAAACACCATGTTTAAGTTTGCTATCGAAAAGAATGAAATAACAGTTAACAATCCTTCTATCTGGCGTCCTATCCTTAGTATTCAGGATGCAGCCAGCGCCTATATACGTGCAGTGGAAGCCAATTACGAGATTTCCGGTGTTTTCAATATTGCCTCAGGTAATTATACCGTAGGCGAAGTAGCCGACCTGGTAAAAGAAGCCATCGAATCGAAAAAAGGTGTTCAAATCAATCTGGATATTAAAAACATAAAGGATTTTCGGAACTACAAGGTTAGCTACGACAAAGCCATGAAAGTACTGAGCTATAAACCAGCCCATAATGTTGAGAAGATTGTCAACAACCTGCTGGATAATTTTGACAAGTTCTCAGACTTTGCCAATCCGAATTTTTACAACATAGAGGTTTTTAAAAACCTGAAAAGTAAAGAAGAGAAACTGGGATAAAAAATAATGATGAAAATTGCAGTTATAGGCGCATTGGGACAACTGGGCATGGATGTATCAGATGCCCTTGAACAAAACGGGGACAAGGTATTCAGGCTCGATCTGGAAGACATTGACATTGCCGATATGGATTCGGTAAACCAGACGTTAAAAGAATTAAAACCAGAGACCATCATCAATACGGCTGCCTACCACCAACCTGAGCAATGCGAACAAAACCCGGATAAAGCTTATGCGATTAATGCCCTGGGAAGCCGCAACCTGGCTTATGCAGCCAACGACCTTCATGCCTACCTGATACACATTTCCACAGATTATGTATTTGATGGTAAAACAAACCAGCCTTACCTGGAGAAAGATGTTGCCCACCCCCTGAATGTTTATGGCAGCACCAAGCTGGCAGGTGAAAAATTCATTGAAGCCTTTGCTGAAAAATACCTGATCCTGCGCACCTCCGGGATTTATGGAAAAAACCCTTGCAGGATGAAAGGCGGGATGAACTTTGTTAACCTCATGCTTAAGCTTGCCAGTGAAAGAAAGGAAGTCCGTGTTGTGGACCATGAGATATTGACCCCCACATCGACCCTGGAACTAACCCGGCAAATTGTAAAAGTCAGCCGCCCTGATTTTTATGGTCTGGCTCATGCCACAGCAGAATGTTATTGTTCCTGGTACCAGTTTGCCCGGACAATTTTTGAATTGAAGGGAATCACTACTCCCCTTCATATTGCCCTCCCGGGAGAATTCCCCGAAAAAGTGCCCCGCCCCCATTACTCTGTTCTTGAAAATGGGCTGCTCAAGCAATACAATTCCAATATCCTGAAACACTGGGAAGAAGGATTAAAGAAGTATTTAGGCGTTTAGAGAGGCTCTTTTATCTTTTTGCCCAACCAAAATGGTATGACTGCCTGTAGCAGGATAGCGAGAGTTAGCAGAGGAAAAACCGAATTAAATGTTGAGTTTCCACCGGAGAAGATGAGTAAGGGAGTAAGCGACAGTGGCAGGGAAGCAAGCAACATGATAAGGAAAGGATAGTTTTTATTTCGCCAAAGCCAGAATACAACAGGAAAAAACAACAAACCTGCAAACTCAAATGGCAGTGTGTGGGTAAAAATACGGACTATTCTCCTGAACAAAATCCCCAGATACCACAAGGGGTCACTTTTAATATCCTTCAGGACTTTCTGCTTAACAACCAGGTCATATTCCGGGAATTCTTCCAGTTTTTTATAATATAAATGACCGGGGTCGTAATACTCATCCAGCCCATAGCCACCGGAATAATCGAGGCTTAACCCATACTGGCTTTTCATCACAGGCAAAGCATAGCGGTAAGCCCGGGTATCGTCCCAGGCGTAACCGTGTTTTTTGTCAAAATCACCCAGCCCACACCATACCGGGTGCCAGAAGGAATGTGCCTTCATTCGCGGGCCGTTATAAGGATGGCCATGATGGTTCTTCACCAGGGAATAGGCCTGATCGAATTTATTATTAAAGTACTGCCTGATGAGCATCCTGGTCGAGAAGAATGATACAAACAGAAATAAAAGGGTCATCAGTTTCAGATTCACTTTCAATGGAGAAAAGACATAAAGGATAATCAAAGAGATTAAAACAACCACAATTTCACCCCGTATCTCCGTGAAAAATGCTACCATTATTCCGGATAAAATGGAAAGTAACAGGGCTATCCACAGCCTGGTTTTCCTGAATAACAGCCTGCTGTTTAATCCCAACACAATCAGGAAAACCGATGCCAGCAGGCCGAATATATTTTTCTGGTGATAGATTTCGTAAGGGTAGAATGGGGTCAGGCTAAACAGCAGTGTAATCAAAAGCCCAAGTAAGGGATAACCCGATTGGTAAAACCCAATGAAAACAGATAATAACGACAGCAGAAATATAAGTCCGTTGAATGTTTTAACAGAGGGTGATTGAGCTGTCCCTTTAATCCAGGCATCAGGCATCAAGGCCCAGATACGGGCATTCTCTCCCATCCTTGTCCAGTGTTTATATTCCATGATGAGTGACTCACCGTTTTCCCGGATTATCCTGTCTGCTTCCTCCTTAGAATATTGGTCAGCCTTTTCAAGGCTGGCCACAGGAAACAAACCCTTGTAGTAATAAAAATAAAAGAAAGGTTTGGCATAATCATACACAAAACCGGACGTATATTTCCGGGTTTGAAGGGGTTTCAATTCTTTTGAAAAACCAGCATAAAGAAGCTGGATGGATACAATGACTGCTATCGCTATCCAAAAGAATTTCTTATTTCGGAAATTGTATTTCACGCGTGGCAAATCTACAGTAATTTAACATTTCTATAGATTTGCATTTGGGCTGAGTTAAATGTTTCTTATTACAATGTGTTATTAATTTCTTCCTTATTATTACCCACCATTAGGTTAACTGGTTTAAAAATTGGTTGAACTGAGTCTTGACTAATTAAATATATTTTCATAACCTGCCATCTTTTACAATCAAAAGCCCTGATTGTAAATGCTCATATTTTTTGTCCGGTTTTCCGGTTTTAATAGGATATAGGGAAAATGACTTTTGTTAAGAAATCTGATTTTGTTTGAATATCATTGAAGATTAACAGAGCATTTACTGCATAAAGCAGTGAATAATAAAGTCTGTTCACAGCAGAATTCCAACATACAAAATAGTTATGACCCATGGTGATTTTTGATCAAAATGCTCTGCAACAGTAGTCTGTCAACAATTACTATCCAACTAAACGGGCGTTTTTATTATCTATCTGCAGATTGACAAATCAGAACGACATTTTATACAGGAATTGCCTGGTCGCTATAGTTTTTAGTAATGCACTTTGGGCTTGCACCAACTGGCAGCATGGTACTCCCGGTTCAACCTGGCAATATGTGATATTTTAATTTCTTTCGGGCACTCGGCTTCACAGGCACCGGTATTGGTACAACTACCAAAGCCAAGTTCATCCATTTTGGCCACCATTTTCTGTACACGCATGGTAGCTTCGGCCCTGCCCTGTGGCAGGCGGGCCAGTTGAGATACTTTGGCTGAAACAAATAACATGGCTGAGGCATTTTTACACACTGCCACGCAGGCACCGCAACCGATACAGGCAGCAGCATCCATGGCTTCATCTGCATGTTCCTTGGGGATGGTTATTGCGTTGGCATCAGGAACACCTCCTGTAGAAGCACTGATATAGCCTCCGGCCTGAATGATCCTGTCAAAAGCTGAGCGGTCAACAATAAGGTCTTTGATGACGGGGAAAGGGCGTGCACGCCAGGGCTCGATGACAATGGTGTCACCATCCTTGAACTTACGCATATGTAACTGGCAGGTAGTAACTGCATCATCAGGGCCGTGAGGCCTGCCGTTGATATACAGGCTGCACATACCACAAATGCCTTCACGACAGTCGTGGTCATAAGCAATAGGTTCTTTCCCTTTGCGTATAAGGTCTTCATTCAATACGTCAAGCATCTCGAGGAATGAAGATTCGGGGGAGATCCCATCAAGCTGGAATGTCTCAAATTTTCCTTTCGAACCGGCATCTTTCTGACGCCACACTTTTAAAGTTACTTTCATGATCCCAGGTTTTATCGATACCTTATTATTTATAGTTTCTTTGTTTTACTTCAATACCTTCGTAAGTCAGCGGCTCTTTATGGAGTTTTTCCTCATTGTTTTCACCCGAATATTCCCATGCAGCAACATAGGTAAATTTCTTATCATCCCGAAGGGCTTCACCTTCCCTGGTCTGATATTCTTCCCTGAAATGCCCCCCGCACGATTCGTTACGGTGAAGTGCATCCTGTGCAATCAGCAAACCGAGTTCGAAGAAATCCGCTACACGTCCTGCTTTTTCCAGTTCGGTGTTGACCCCGTCAGCTGTTCCGGGGACACGAACATCCTTCCAAAATTCATCTTTGAGTTCTTTTATCATCTTAATGCCCTCTTTCAGTCCGGCTTCATTACGCGACATGCCCACATGATCCCAAAGGATGCGTCCCAGCTTCTTGTGAAAATAGTCAACTGAATGTGAGCCATTGACAGCAAGCAATTTTTCAATTCTGTTATTTGCACTGTCCTCTGCTTCCTTGAATTCCGGCAGATCAGTATCCATTCTTGGAACGCGAAATTCATCAGCCAGGTAATTTTGAATGGTATAGGGCAATACAAAATATCCGTCTGCAAGCCCCTGCATCAAGGCCGATGCACCCAGCCGGTTGGCCCCATGGTCGGAGAAGTTGGCTTCGCCAATGGCAAACAATCCGGCAACAGAAGTCTGGAGATCATAGTCTACCCATATACCTCCCATCGCATAGTGAATGGCCGGGAAAATCATCATGGGCGTTTCGTAAGGATTTTCATCAACGATCTTTTCGTACATCTGGAACAGGTTGCCATAACGGGCTTCGATGGTTTCCTTACCGAGCCTTTCAATGGCAGACTTAAAATCAAGAAATACGGCAAGCCCCTGTTCGTTGACACCATAACCGGCATCACATCTTTCTTTGGCAGCACGTGAAGCTACATCACGGGGTACCAGGTTACCAAATGCCGGATACCTTCTTTCGAGATAATAATCACGATCCTCTTCGGCAATATCTTTGGGCTTGATTTCTTTTTTCCTTATTTTTTCAACGTCTTCCTTATTTTTTGGCACCCAGATACGACCATCATTTCTGAGGCTTTCACTCATCAGTGTTAGTTTCGATTGAAACTCGCCATGAACAGGGATACAGGTAGGATGGATCTGAATATAACAGGGGTTGCCAAAATAAGCACCTTTTTTATGTACTTTCCAGGCTGCCGAGGCATTTGAGCCCATGGCATTGGTAGAAAGGAAATAAGCATTGCCATAACCTCCTGATGCCAGCACAACAGCATGTGCAAAATGACGTTCCAGTTTACCTGTAACCAGGTTGCGGGCAATAATGCCCCTGGCTTTACCATCAATGACAACCAGTTCCACCATTTCATGCCTGTTGTACATGGTCACTGTTCCATTGGCAATTTCTTTACTTAAGGCTCCATAGGCACCCAGTAATAATTGTTGTCCTGTTTGCCCTTTGGCATAAAATGTCCGGGAAACGAGTGCTCCGCCAAACGACCTGTTATGGAGGTATCCACTGTATTCGCGGGCAAAAGGCACTCCCTGGGCTACACACTGGTCAATAATGTTGTTGCTCACTTCGGCAAGCCGGTACACATTGGCCTCCCGTGCACGGTAATCTCCCCCTTTAACTGTATCATAAAAAAGGCGGTAGATACTGTCACCGTCATTGGGATAGTTTTTGGCAGCATTGATACCACCTTGTGCAGCAATACTGTGTGCTCGCCTGGGGCTATCCTGGTAACAAAATACTTTTACATTGAATCCGAGCTCACCCAGGGATGCTGCTGCAGAACCACCTGCCAGCCCTGTTCCGATAACTATGACATCCACTTTCCTTCTATTGGCCGGATTAACCAGATTGATATGCCCCTTGTAGTTAGTCCACTTTTCAGCAAGCAGTCCTTCAGGGATTTTTGAATCTAACTTAGTCATAAGCT
>CAZVAY010000104.1:0-8390 GCA_964625265.1 uncultured Sphingobacteriales bacterium
ATTTTCACTTTTCAACGCTTTGTTGGCTTTCTCCAGTTTTTTAATCAGGTTCAACCTGTCGCTTCTCTCTTTTTCAAGTTCAAGGAATATCTTTACTTTTTCTCTGAGGATCTCAGGGATCACCGGCTTGGTAAGGAAGTCAACCGCACCTGTTTCAAGTCCTTTGATGGCATAATAATTTTCGGAATAAACGGCTGAGAAAAAGATGACAGGGAGCTTGTTGTATTTACTGCCCTTCCTGATTGTTTTTACGGTTTCGTAACCATCCCTGCCCGGCATATGAACGTCAACCAGGGCAAGTGAAATATCATACTCATTTACTTTATCCAATGCCTCTTCACCTGACAATGCTCTGACAAATTCTACATCCAGCGATTGGAGAATATTTTCAAAAAGGATGATGCTTATCAGGTCATCATCTACTATCAATATTTTCTGTTTGTCATTCATGTCTTTGTTATTTGTAGAGCCAAACCCGGAGCAGCGAAACAAGCTTGTCCGGGTCAATGGGTTTTGTCATATAATCATTGGCACCCGCGTTAATACATTTTTCACGGTCGCCCTGCATGGCTTTGGCCGTAAGGGCTATGATGGGGAGTTCTTTAAATTTCTTTTTGCTTCGGATTTGTTCCATGGCTTCATAACCATTCATTTCAGGCATCATAATATCCATTAACACCAGGTCAATATCTTTTATTGAACCCAGTTTTTCCAGCCCTTCCTTTCCGTTTCTGCCCACTTCTACCCGTGCGCCCCTGTCTTCCAGGAGGTTTGTCAGGGCAAAAACATTGCGCATATCATCATCCACTATCAGGATTTTCTTATCCCGGATCACATCCTCGCGCCCATTGACTGATTTAAGCATCTTTTGTTTGTCGGGTGGCAGATCTTTTTCTACCCTGTGCAGGAAGAGCGTGGTTTCGGCCAGCAATCTTTCTGGTGAACGTACCCCTTTTATTATGATCCTGTCGGAATATTTTTGCAGGCTTTCTTCTTCTTCATGGGACAGTTCTTTGCCTGTATAGATAATAATTGGCATCTGTGATGACTTGCCGTTTTTACCCAGTTTTTTCATCAGGTCAAACCCGGTCATATCCCTCAGCCCCAGGTCAAGGATCATACAATCAAAAGATTGCTTTTTCAATAATTCCAGGGCTTCGCCACCACTTGCTGTTGACGTCACTACAACATCTTTGTCTTCCACCAATTCCCTGACACTTTCGCGTAATGCATCGTCATCTTCAACTATCAGCACTTTTTTGAGTGGTTTTGAGATAATGTTCTCGATATGATCAAATGCAGTGTCTATTTCATCCACACCAACAGGTTTTTTCATAAATCCAATTGCACCTTTTTTCATAGCCTCCAGGCTTTTATCATGTCCCGACATAAAATGAACCGGTATGTGCCTGGTTTCCGGTTTTTCTTTCAGCCTGTCCATCACTTCCCAGCCATCAATACCCGGGAGGCCTATGTCAAGAATGATAGCATCCGGTTTATAATAATCAGCATAATGCAACCCTGTTTCACCATTAGGGGCAATCATACATTTAAACCCTTTTTCATGGGCCAGATCATAAAGAATTTGGGAAAATGACGCATCATCTTCAATAACGAGGATAAACTTGTCACCCCGGGCGATGTTCTTCCTGTCGTCTTTACTGGTAGGGTCATCGGAAATGTGCACCGTTTCAATTGGATCGGGTTTTTTATCCGGGACTTTTATTTTTTCAACCTGTCTGGGCGGTAAATCCGCAACTTCTGCCTGTGTCTTAACAGTTTCACTTTGATTCAATACAGTATTTTTAGATTCCTGAGTCCCTTCCCGTGGCAAAAAAAGCGTAAATGTGGTACCCTTGTTTTCTTCACTTTCCACATGAATTTCACCACCCAGTAATTCGGCAAATTTTCTGGAAATGGTCAGGCCAAGGCCGGTACCTCCATACTTCCGGGTTGTAGTACCATCTGCCTGCCTGAAAGCTTCAAATATCAATTCCTGCTTTTCTTTGGGGATACCGATACCTGTGTCGTTTACGCAGATAGCGATGGCATTTTCGCTATTCAACCGGCCATTGTAAAAGTGGGCGTCATTTCCGGGATAAGATACTTTTATTTCAACATGGCCCTGTGTGGTAAATTTTATAGCATTGGCACACAAATTCCGGATGATTTGCGTCAACCTCAGCGAATCTGTTCTTATTGTTTTCCCAAAATCAGGAACCACCGATGTTTTAAAATCAATTCCTTTTTCTTTCGCCAACGGGAGAAAGGTTTCCTTCATTTGGGTCAGCAATTCTTTGACAGGCATATCCTCCATACTGATCTCCAACTTACCTGATTCTACTTTCGATAAGTCGAGTACCTCATTAATAATCGACAGCAAACTGTTACCACTGCTATAAATGGTTTTTGCCGATTGGATTTGTTTTTCAGACAGGTTGCCGTTTTTATTGCTACCCAGTATTTGCGACAGCACCAAAATACTATTTAATGGAGTGCGCAACTCATGGCTCATGTTGGCCAGGAACTCTGATTTGTACCTCGATGACAATTCCAGGTCGCGGGCTTTGGCTTCAATCTCCTCCTGGGCTTTCTTGAGGTTCTCATTTTTCCTTTTTATGTCATCGCGCTGCTCCTGCAACATCTTCGACCGTTCTTCCAGTTCTTCATTGGTCACCCTGAGTTCTTCCTGTTGTTGTTGGAGTTCCTGCTCCGAATCTTTCAGTGCCCTGGTTTGCTCTTCCAGTTCCTCGTTGGATTGTCTGAGTTCTTCCTGTTGTGTCATCAACTCCTCTGCCTGTTCCTGGGTTTTGATCAACAGTTTCTGCATCTCGGTACGGGTGTATGCCGACTTGATTACAATACCGGTATTTTCAACTGCCTGGTTCAGGAATTCAATCTTATCGTCACCGGGCTTTTCCAGGAACGCCAGTTCAATAACTCCGGTCAATTCATCTTCAAATACAACAGGCATAACAATGACATACTGAGGCAATGAATTCCCCAGGCCTGATTCAATCCTAAAATAGTCTCCGGGCATGCTGGTAAGCGAAATGGGCTGTTTTTCCAGGGCTGCCTGCCCCACCAGGCCTTCCCCAATTTTCACAATGTTCGATAGGGATTTACGATTGGTAAAGGCATAACTTGCTGTCTGGTGAAGTTCATCGGTTTCCGGCTGGCGAACATAAAACACACCCATTTGAGCATTCAGGGTCTTGCAAAGCCTGGTAATCACTTTTTGTGTCAGCGTCTGTATATCCGGGTCGCCCCGCAATTCATCGTTCAAATCATTCAATCCCGATTTTAACCAGTTTTCCTTCGCTGTTTTCTTCGACAGGTCGTCCAGGGACCTGGTCATATCCTGTATGGCAATTCCCAGAACATCCCTGTCTGACCGGGGTGTCATTTGGGTAGTATAATCCCCTTGTGAAATTATCCTTGCTTGTTCGGTAATCCTTTTCAGGTTTTCAACCATTTCGTTCACCTCATGATTCAGCTTTCCTATCTCATCTTCTGAGGTTTGATCAAAACTGACATCCAGATCACCTTTGGAAAGTTTCCTGGTATTTTCAAGCAAATTAAAGATGGGTACCGTAATTGATTTTGAAATGATATTTGAAATTAAAACCATAAGTACCCCAACAAAAAGTAATGTCATGATTATACAGATGATCAGGAATCTCCTGGCGAATTCACTCAGCTTGTAGATCACAGTAGCAAATTGCCGGAAAAAATCGTTCATTTCGGCATTGGCAGCTACTATTTTATCCAGTTCTTCCTGTCCCGGTTTATTCAGGTATTCTATGATAAGTTGCCTGATATATTCTCCTTTTTCATAACCTGTCTCAGCAATTTTAAAACTGTTAAAAACATGTTTATTGTTCAGGGCAATTAACAATTTTAGCCGATTAGTCATCAGCCTGGCATTTGCTTTTTTAAAGTCGAATGCCTCTTCAACTGCGTAATAAAGAAAATCAATATACTCCTTATCACTCATTTTTTGCAACGATTCATTCGTTTTGCCAAAGGTCATAGCCAGGTAATTGGCAGAATCCAGCTTGGCCAATCCCGTTTCGATCAGGCTGGTATCACCTGTTGTCAGGTATTGATAAAAGTTTTCAAGTCCGATATGGTAATTAATGTTATGAATCCTTTCTGCATTGATTATGAAACTTATTACCCTTGATGTCTGGAAAAAATATATGCCCGTGTAACCTATAACAACCAGGCTCAGCAGGGAGATGAGTATCATCAGGCGGTGCCTGGTCAGGATAGATAATTTTTTAAACCAATTTGTTTTCATAGTCGGATGGGTTTGGTCATGAAAAATGTTTGTTTATCATATCAAATAAGTTTTTTGAACTCAGTGGCTTAGTCAGGTAATCATCCATGCCGGCACTCAGGCATTTGTCCTTGTCCCCCTTCATGGCATGAGCAGTCATGGCAATAATGGGGGTTTTGGCACCTGTTTCTAATTTTCTGATATTCATGGTAGCCTCCAACCCGTCCATTTCGGGCATCTGAACATCCATGAGGATCAGATCGTAATTATTTTGAGCTGCAAACTCAACTGCTTCTTTACCGTTATTGGCAACTGTTACCTTCCAATTGTTGAGTTTGATAAAGCCAACTGCCAGCTTCTGGTTGATTAAATTATCTTCTGCCAGAAGAATATTCAACTTCAGGCCGTTTGTGCCATTCCCGGAACCGGCAGGTACCTTTTTCTCCAAATCTTCGAAATAGGCCGGATTGAACAACCTGAGCAGTGATGAAGCCAGAACGGGTTTTTTAATGATCTTTTTAATATCGTAACCGTTCAGGCGAGGGAGTTTATCAAGCCTGCTTTCATCCGTCACCAGGATGATCTCAGGTAATTTTCCTTTCAATGTTTGCTGAGAAGGTAAAGCAAAGGATTCCGGTTCACTTACCAGGTCATAGTCGATAAAGATATAATCCGGAACATTTTTATCCTTCAGTCCGGCCATAAGTTGCATCAGGTTTTCCGTACTGTCAACCGTTTTAAATTCAATACCCCAGGCATCAAGTATATTTGAAAATATCGATCTGCTGATTTCCGCCCCCTCAGCTACGATCACTTTGTAACCGGTATCAATATTCCATCGTTTATCAGGTTTCGCCCTGGAATTACCCAGTTCGACCTCAAAAATGAAGTTGCTTCCCGAACCCGGCTCGGTTTCGACCCTGATATCACCACCCATCATGCCGATGAGCTTTTTCGAGATGGGCAGCCCCAGGCCTGTGCCACCATATTTCCGGCTTGTTGAAGTATCTGCCTGTGAAAACGTTTCAAATAAAGTTTCAATTTTATCTTCCGGAATACCGATACCCGTATCCCGTATTGAAATCTCAAGTCTTGTAATCTCAGAAGATTTTGCCGCAACACCTATCGACAACATGACATACCCTTCGTGGGTAAATTTGATGGCATTACCCATCAGATTAAGGATAACCTGCCTGAGCCTGACCGGATCACCAATAAATTTGTCGCCTACAACAGGGTCAATATCACAATACAGGTTGATGTTTTTTTCATTGGCTTTGACCCTTAACACTTTCATGGCCTTTTCAACCAGTTCAAAAAGACTGAACTCAATGGATTCAAGAAGTAATTTGTCAGCTTCAATTTTTGAGATGTCAAGGATTTCATTCAGGATATCAAGCAGGGACTCCCCTGATACTTTTATGCTTCGGACCCGTTCTTTTTGAATTTCGTTCAGTTCGCCAAGTAAGGACAATTCAGCCATTCCGATAATACCGTTCAAAGGGGTGCGCAGTTCGTGGCTCATATTAGCGAGGAATTCACTCTTGGTCTTACTTGCCTGCTCAGCTTCAGATTTGGCTTTCCTCAGGTTTTCCTTGGAAACAATCAGTTCACTGATCGTTTTTTCCAGTTTGTGGGTAATCTCTTCCAGGGCAATTTTCTGCCTGTACATTTCGGTAAACACCAACACCTTGCTGCGAAGTATTTCAGGCTCCAGTGGTTTGAAAAGATAATCAACAGCACCACTGCCATATCCCTTAAAAATATGCCTTTTTTCTTTGTTTATGGCTGTAATAAAAATGATTGGGATGTGCCTTGTACGGGCACTTCCCCGCATCAGCCTGGCTGTTTCAAATCCATCCATAACAGGCATCTGCACATCCATCAGTACAAGGGCAAAATCAACCGACAGCATCAGTGCCAGGGCGTCATTACCGGAAGTAACCTTAAAAATATGTACTTCCAGGTCTTCAAGTACCTGTTCAAGGGTCACCAAATTCTCCTTGTGGTCGTCAACTAAAAGGATATTTACCTGGTTTTTTTCGCTCATTGATGTTATATGTCCTATAAGTTTGTTCCCGCTCAATATACATTTTGCCTGCAACCGCAAGCAAATTAATGTAGAAGAAATCATGTTCATTTATATTATTCAGTGAGTTACGAAAGTAATTGAGTCCGGCAGGGGGATTATGGCAGAAGGCAAAACCCATTTAATATTGTATGAAATAACTACCGGATTCTTCCTAAATTTGCTAATAGTAAAAAGAACCACACAGTGAGGAAATTATCAGGCATTGCTGCTTTATTATTTATATTCTCAACCTGTTCCATAGGACAGGTTGTTGACAGCTTTTCAGATGGAGATTTTTCCGTCAACCCGGTTTGGCAGGGAGATACATCTTCATTTATCGTCAATGCCAACAAACAATTGCAACTTAACGAATCAGGCAGCGGTCAAAAATACCTGGTTACTTTCAGTCATTACCTACTTAATACAACATGGGAATTCTGGCTGGATTTACAATTCGACCCATCGGCCAACAATTATATTCAGGTTTATCTTAGCAGCAATTCTTCCAACCTGACAGGCACCCTTGACGGTTACTATATCAGGATAGGTGAAAACGGAGCAAATGACGGTATCAACCTGTACCGCCAGTCAGGCAGCACCAAAACCCTGCTGATTGACGGCAGCGTAGCCAATCTTTCGTCAAAGCCAAAACTCCGGGTTAAGGTAAGCTGTAGCTCTTCAGGTACCTGGACCCTCTGGTCCGATGCCGGTTCAGGTAGTTATGTAGTGGAAGGTTCGGCCTCCGACAAACAGGTAAGCAGTTCGGGATATATGGGTTTGTTGTGTACTTATACCTCATCCAATGCCAAAGCTATCTATTTTGACGACCTGTATATCCGTCCATTCGAAATAGATAGCACACCTCCCAAAATGCAATCCGTCAAAGCGGTTTCAGCAAAGTCAATTGAACTGGATTTTAGTGAACCTCTTAAAGAAAATTCAGCCACAGCAGTTAATAACTACCTGTTATTGCCGGATTCCGTCCAACCTGTCCTTTGCACAATTGAAAATAACAGCAAGGTTGTGCTTGATTTCAGTAATGAACTGAAAAGAGGAAAAGGCTACAAAATCATTGCTACGAACATGCAGGACCTGTCCAACAATATTTCAGATCCGGATACCCTGAATTTTCAATTCTTTATTCCCCTGTGGGGCGATGTGGTCATCAATGAAATCATGGCAGACCCCGTACCTGTCATTGGTTTGCCTGCAACTGAATACCTGGAAATATTCAATACTTCGGGAAATGATATCAACCTGGAACACTGGATCCTGACCGATCTTGTCAAGAATGCGGAACTTCCGGCCTATGAATTAAAAAACGGTGAATACCTGATCCTGACAAGTCCGGCCAATGTGAACAGTTTTTCATCATTCGGCCCTGTTTTGGGTATCGACCTGCCCTCCCTTAACAATAGTGGCGATTTTGTCATATTGAAAACAGCCTCCGGGGAACTGATGGATTCGCTTTACTACGATACCCGCTTTTATCACGATAAAAGCAAACAGGATGGCGGATGGTCAATAGAGAGGATACGGTTTTTTTACCCCTGCCAGGCCATTGACAACTGGTCTGCTTCAACAGGCCCCAACGGAGGAACTCCGGGAACTTCGAATTCCGTTTCGAATAGTGCTACAGATACCGTTGCACCCTCAATAACAAGTTATTCGTTTTCATCACCCTCCCGGATTATTGTATATTTTTCTGAAACCCTTAATCCTTCCGGTTTTCAACCCGGTGATATCCTGATGTTGTGCGGAAACGGCATCAAAGAGGCCAGCTTTCCCGGTGACAATCGCATTGTGATAGACCTGAGTTCGGTATTTCATGACCGGGATACCTGTACCCTCAAATTCAGGAATATTGCCGATTGCCTGGGTAATAAAATGGATAAATACCGGTTGCTGAAAATCCAATACCACGAACCCAAACAGGCAAAACCCTTTGATATCGTTATTGATGAAATCATGGCTGACCCGGATCCGGTTATTCATCTGCCACCGGTTGAATACCTGGAACTCTACAACAGAAGCGAT
>CAZVAY010000105.1:0-8363 GCA_964625265.1 uncultured Sphingobacteriales bacterium
ATGACAATGTTAAGGTCAACCTCGACAGAGTGGATGAGGATAAAACCATCATTGAAAGACAAACAGAAATGTTTTATGAAGCGGTTTTACTTACTTCCTACCAGGATGGTCTCATAGAAGTCAGGTTTAGGTCTCCTGTGGAAAAGAAAAAAAAATGGAGTCACATTGTGAGAGATATGTTCAATTCTGTTGAAATTAAGTCCCGATGAAGGCATTTAGTCCAATTATTAATCACAAGTCTAATATTTGGAATAGAAAGCAATATTGAAAAAACCATATGCGTTATTGAAACATACTTATAGAACTCCATGAAAAAAATTATTCAGATAGCTATTCTTACCCTTTATTTGCTATCGAATTCCTATGCACAAACGGTTTCTGAAAAATACTATTCCATTGGATTTGGCCATTACCAGAACAAGGATTACTATGGCGCGATCAGCAATTATAATATTGCAATTAAGTCCGATCCAACCAATGCTACTTTATATTTCCATCGCGGGCTGGCTTATTTCATGATAGGTGATTACACCTCTGCTGAAAATGATTACTATAAAGCGATAAGGTTAAAACCTACCTATGTTGATGCTTATTTTCACCGTGCCTACATGAATATGGAACGAGACGAGTACGATAAGGCCATCACCGATTTTGATTATGTACTCCGCTTTGAACCTGAAAACCATGAGGCCTGGTTTAACAGGGGTGTTGCCAACCTGAAGGTGAAAAATTATCCACAGGCTGTAGAAGACCTTGACATGGCCATCAAATACAATCCCGCTGAAAGTAATTATTATTATAGTCGTGCAAGTGCCTGGTATTATCTCAAAACCTATGATGAGGCCATTAAAGATTTTGATAAATCGATTGAATTGAACAATGCCAACCCAAAGGCATTTTTTAACAGGGGGCTGTGCCGGTATAAAATCAAGGATTATGAAGGAGCTTGTAGTGATTGGTATTTTGCCAACGAACTCGGAATGACACAAGCTGCAGAGCTGATCAACGGTTATTGCCAGTAATTTTTATTTGTGAGCGGAATTGTGAATCGGTAAAAATCTTTAAAAAAGTAAATATTTATTGTAGTATTACCTTACTTGAATTATCTTTGAAACAGATATTCTAACATTGAAAAATTTGCATCCTGAGTGGTGGATGTAGTATCTTGGACTGTTAATTTACGGCTATGTCAAAACTTAATCACAGGATTTATATTGGTATTCTGTCATCTATTGTAGTTGTTGTGCTTGTCTACCTGGTTTATACGGGATTTTCTTATTACTCTACTGCTCTTGTCGAAAGGTTTTATCATCCGGACTATGATAAACTGAAACCCAGCGGCACTACAGGTCACGGACTTGGGATCATCGGTTCTTTTCTGATAATTGTTGGGGTTACCACTTACATGGTCAGAAAAAGGTCGAGAAGATTAGCCAGGATTGGGTTGTTAAAGCACTGGCTCGAGTTTCATATTTTTCTTTGTGCCCTGGGGCCTATCATGATCTTATTCCATACATCACTCAAATTCGGAGGTGTAGTGTCCATTAGCTTTTGGGCCATGGTGGCGGTTTTTTTGAGCGGTGTGATAGGGAGGTTCATTTACATTCAGATCCCGCGTACCATTGAAGGCAGGGAACTTAGCCTTTCCGAGGTGAAAGGGATGAAATCGAATGTTAAAGATATGATTGATACTTCGCACAGCCTGGATGAACGCACACTTTTACTTATTGAGACATCCACTGACAGAGGTGTTGAGGCCATAAGTACCAATATTTTTTCGCGTTATTTAGTCAAACGCAAAGAGGACAGGCAGTCGCTAAAAAAGATAAAGTCAGCGCTTAAGGCCAACAATTTGTCGAAGCAGGAGATGAAAAATATCCTGTCACTGGTACAATCCGAGATGTCGCTCAACAGGCGTATTGACCGTCTCGATACCATGAAGAACCTTTTTAAATACTGGCATGTGGCACATTTGCCCTTTGCTTTTATTATGTTGATCATCATGATCATACATGTAATTATCACACTTACCTTCGGGTACAAATGGATATTTTGAAATGAACCTGATCCTTGAAGAAATCATTATTTACGGTGCAGTTATTTTATTGTGTGCCATAGCTATCATTTATTATTTCCGCAGGCAGAAAAAAATATCGGAACAGACAAGGCACAGAATTAACCAGGCCAAGGCAGAAGGATTGTTTGAACCTGTATCGCTTCATCCTGTGGTAGATACCAATAGTTGTATTCGGACAGGAGCCTGTATGTCGGCCTGCCCCGAAAAGAACATTCTTGGAATTATGGATGGCAAAGCTGCTGTAATCAATGCTTCTTTGTGTATTGGGCATGGCGCCTGTTTTCATGCCTGCCCGACAGAAGCCATTACGCTGTGTATTGGTACAGCAAAACGGGGTGTTGACCTGCCACATGTCAGCCAGTCATTTGAAACCAATGAGCCCGGAATTTATATTGCCGGTGAATTGGGTGGTATGGGGCTCATTAAAAATGCTGTTGAACAGGGCAAACAGGCTGTGGAAAATATAGCCAAATCATTTGATAAAAAACATCATGCAGAATATGACATGATCATTATTGGCGCTGGTCCTGCCGGTGTAGCCGGTGCGCTGACCGCCAAAAAGCACAAGTTGAATACGGTGATACTCGAACAAAATACATTAGGGGGTACCGTATTTACCTTTCCGAGGTCAAAGGTGGTTATGACAGCCCCGATGGACCTACCTTTATTCGGAAAAGTCAAATTATTTGAAACAAGCAAAGAAGAATTGCTTGGCCTTTGGAAAAAAGTGATTGCCCAAAATAATATCGAGGTCAGGGAAAATGAAAAAGCAGAAGCAATTGTCAGGGAAAACGGCCATTTTGTTGTTGAATCAAAAACAGGCCTGAAATTGTCAGCTCCTCACATTTTATTAGCTATCGGCAGAAGGGGAACTCCCAGAAAACTGGGCATACCTGGCGAAGATTCTGAAAAGGTAGCCTACTGGTTGCTGGAGCCTGAGAATATCAGCTTAAAAAAGATCATGGTAGTAGGAGGTGGTGATTCGGCTATTGAAACAGCCTTGTTGTTGTGCGACCAGAATGAGGTTATTCTTTCTTACAGAGGAGATGCATTTAAACGTCTTAAGCCTAAAAACAGAGAGAAGATTAATAAAGCAATTGAAAACAAGTCAATCGATGTCAGGTACTCCACCAACCTGGTCAAAATTGAGCCTAAGTATGTATCGCTTAAGCAGGGGGACGGTAACATCATTGAGATTGAGAATAACCTGGTATTTGTTTTTGCCGGTGGTGAATTGCCCACTGAATTCCTTAAAAATGCAGGAATAAAAATAACCAGGAAATTTGGAGAAGCCTTATTAAAACATGATAATAAATAAGATGGATTTGAAATTATGTAAATGGATATGGTTTGCAATAGTGGCGGTTTTACTGGCATCCTGCCGGATGTCAACACCCATCTCACCGGGAGAACTTACTGAACCTCACAAAGAACTGGAAGGAACTTCGAATTGTACCCAATGTCATACACTGGGTAAAAGGATCTCAGATAAAAAATGCCTGGAATGTCATAAATTGATCAAACAAGGGCAGAAGGACAAGATTGGTTATCATGGTTCAAAGGAAGTCAGGAAAAGTAAGTGTATCAAATGCCATAGTGACCACCATGGACGTAAATTCGAGATCATTCATTTTGATACGACAGATTTTGACCACAGCCTGACAGGCTATATGCTTGAAGGAAAGCACAAGGAAAAAACCTGTAGCGATTGTCATCAGAAAAAAAGGATCAGGAACAAAAAGCTACTGAATCGGTCTGTTACTTTTATGGGGTTGAATACCAAATGCCTTACCTGCCACCGCGATTATCATCAAAACACCCTGCCGGCAAGCTGCGAGAAGTGCCACGATTTTAAAGGCTTTAAACCGGCTTCACAATTTGATCATAAAAATGCTGATTTTAGGTTGGAGGGAAAGCATAAGGATGTGAAATGTGAAAAATGTCATCCCAGGAGCAAAATAAAAGGCCAGGATTTCCAGCAATTTGCAGGGTTGAAATTCAATAGCTGTAACAGTTGCCACAAAGATGAGCATGAGAATAAATTCGGGCAGGATTGTGAAAAATGCCACACGGTAAATTCCTTCCGGGGAATTAAAAACAAAGAATTATTTGACCACCGGCTGACCGGATTTCTTTTAAAAGGAAAGCATAAAGTTGTAAAGTGCGAAAAGTGTCACAAGGGTAAATTCACGGATCCTGTTGCACATAATGTCTGCAATGATTGTCATCAGGATTACCATAAAGGCCAGTTGACATTAAAAGGGAAAGTCAGGGATTGCGGTGATTGCCATACTGTCAATAATTTCACCGTTACAACATACAAACTTGCACAGCACAACCAGGGAAGATTTAGATTAAAAGGGGCTCACGAGGCAACTCCCTGTATTGATTGCCATAGAAAATCAAAGAAGTGGAAATTTAAGAATATCGGGTTCAACTGTGTGGATTGTCATAAGAACATCCACAAAAACTATATGACTGCTAAATATTATCCCGGTGAAGATTGCAGGATATGCCACGAGGCAGAACGCTGGAAAGATGTGAAGAATTTTAACCATAACGGGACAAAGTTTGCCTTGCTGGGAAAACATGCTGAACAAAATTGCCGGAAATGTCATTTTCCGGAGCTAAATGGAAAGAAAGAACAAAAATTCTCCGGTTTGTCAAATAACTGCAACAGTTGTCATATTGACAAACACTATGATCAGTTTAAAATAAATGGAGCCACTGATTGTATTCGTTGTCATGCATTTGACAACTGGAAGGCTGTTAATTTTGATCACAGCAATACAAAATTCAAACTTGATGGAAGCCATGATAAGGTGGCTTGTGATAAATGTCATAAAAAAATAACCCGTAATTCCACGGAGTTTGTAAACTATAAAATTAAAGATTACAGATGCGAAGCTTGTCATTAATTTCCCTACCGCTGATGGTTTTGGCGGTATTACTCATTATGGGGTTCAGTAAATCCGGTTCACCCCATGGAAAAAACTTTCACCGGGAATGTACCGAATGCCACAATACAGGAACCTGGGAATTATCTCAGGAAAGTACATTCGATCATGCATCCACAGCCTTTCAGCTTGTGGGCAGGCATACCACCACTAACTGTCGCGATTGCCATTCTACCCTGGTCTTTGAGGAAGCGCCCAATCAGTGCAATGGTTGTCATACCGATGTACATGAACAAAGCCTGGGGCAGGATTGTGACCGTTGTCATACACCCAACGCCTGGTTGGTTAGCAATATTACCGGTTTGCACCAGAATAGCCGTTTTCCTTTGGTGGGAGCTCACCTGACTGCCGATTGCTATGATTGCCACAAATCAGAATCGCTGCTGAAATTTGAACCCTTAGGCGTGAATTGCGTGGATTGCCACCGCGAAACATTCGATGCTACCACAGAGCCTAACCATACTGAGGCAGGATTTAGCATACAATGTGAAGAATGTCACCGGATAAATGCCCTGGCATGGTCGGCAGAAGGTTTCAATCATGACCTTTTTCCCTTAACACTGGGCCACAATGTTGCCGATTGCCGGGAATGCCATACACTGGGAGATTACACCAGTACATCACCGGAATGCATTTCCTGTCATGAAGTAGATTTTAATACAGCCGAAGACCCTAACCACGTGGCTTCACAATTTTCTAAGACATGTACAGATTGCCACAACACAAATCCCGGTTGGGAACCTGCTATTTACAACCATGATGAATTTCCCCTGACCCTTGGGCACAATGTAGCGGATTGTATCAAATGCCACAAACAAGGAAACTATACCAATACCCCTTCGGAATGTGACTTTTGCCATGACAACGACTTCCTGAATTCGAAAAACCCCAATCACGTAGATGCACAGTTTGATAAAACCTGCCAGGATTGCCACACAACAAATCCGGGGTGGAAACCCACAACCTATAAACATGATATTTTTCCCCTGACCCTGGGCCACAATATTCAGGACTGTACCGACTGCCACCTGAATGGCAACTATGCCAATACTTCGCCCGATTGTGTGAATTGCCATCAAAAAGATTACAACGATGCCGTTGATCCGAACCATGTAACTGCCCAATTTCCCAATACCTGCCAGGATTGCCACAATACGAATCCCGGGTGGAAACCGAGCACCTATAAACACGATATTTTTCCATTGACTTTGGGGCACAACCTGACTGATTGCAGCAAATGCCATATTAATGGTAATTTCAACAACACCGCTTCCGATTGCTACAGTTGTCATCAAAAAGATTATAGCAATACCACCCTGCCCAACCATGCGTTGTCTCAGTTTCCTACTACCTGCAACGATTGCCATACAACCAATCCGGGTTGGAAACCTGCTACTTTTGACCACGACCCGTTGTTCCCCATCTATTCAGGTGAACACCGTGGTGAGTGGAACCAATGCACGGATTGCCATAACAGTGGTGGAAACTTTGCCCTTTACAGTTGTATTGATTGCCACGAGCATAACAAAACGGACATGGACAAGGAGCATAAGGGAGAAGCCGGCTACCAGTATCTGAGCACTGCCTGCTTTGATTGTCATCCGACAGGTAAATCAGATGATTAAGAATAAAGTAAATTGACCAATGAAACGACTAATCAGACATATCAGCAAAGACGGGAAATATGGCCTGGCTGTACAAATCATCCCGGTTATTATTGGAGTGGTCATTCTGAATTTAAGTTTCAGCTCGACCGGTAAAAACCCCCACGGAAAGAATTTTACCCGGAAATGCTCCGAATGTCATGGAACTACCGGTTGGACTATGTCTGCCAACAGTAGTTTTGACCACATTACAACGGCTTTCAAACTAGACGGCAGGCACAACGCTGTGAACTGCAGGGATTGCCATCCCTCACTCATTTTTGAGGAAGCTCAACCCAACTGTTACAGTTGCCATACAGATGTCCATGAGCAAACACTCGGACAGGATTGCGACCGCTGCCATACCCCAGATGCCTGGTTGGTAACTGGTATCAACCAAATCCATCAAAACAGCCGTTTTCCTCTTGTTGGAGCCCACCTTACTGCTGATTGCTACGATTGTCATAAAACCGAATCACTGCTAAAATTCGAACCGCTGGGTGTGAATTGCATCGATTGTCACAAGGAGGCTTATCTGGCAACGGAGGAACCCAACCACAAGGATGCGGGCTTTTCGTTCAATTGTGAGGACTGTCACTTATTCAATGCACTCGAATGGTCTGCATCAGGGATCAACCATAACTTTTTTCCACTGGAGCAAGGGCACAAAATAAATGATTGTACAAAATGCCATGATATCGGTGACTATGGCTCTGCTTCACCCGATTGTTTTTCCTGCCATAAAGATGATTATAACGAGGCTGATAATCCCAATCATGTGCTGTCCAAATTTTCCGAGATTTGTACAGATTGCCACGACATGCATCCCGACTGGAAACCGGCTACATTTGATCATGATCCTGTATTTCCCATCTATTCCGGGAAGCATAATAGCGAATGGAACAAATGTACCGACTGTCACAACTCAGGGGGTGATTACTCCCAGTTTACCTGTATTGACTGCCATGAGCATAATAAAGCCAAAATGGACGGTGAACACGATGAAGAACCGGACTACAGGTATAACAGTATTGATTGCCTCGATTGCCACCCAAAAGGAGAAGGAGATGATTAAACCATGAAGAAGATTATTTTTGTTTTTTTGATGTCAGCGGTTGTAAGTGGCTTCTCCTATGCTCAGGAAATTGAATGGGTTGAAGGAACAGTATCTTTTATCAGTTCGCAGAATGTATATGTGAAGTTTTCATCAACCGAACTCCTCAATAAAGGCGATACCCTGTATTCAAAACAAGGGGAAAAACTGATGCCTGTTCTCGTTATCAGGAGCCTGTCTTCCATATCGGGTGTTGGCGAACCCATCAACCAGGCAGAATTGAATATTAATGATGTGATTGTAGGAAGGATTGTGAAGAAAAAGGAAGAAAAACCACTAAAAGAGGTAAAAATAGTAAATACAGATACAATCAGAAAGGAAACATTGCAGGAAGCAAAAACAAACAAACCAAAAGCGGTTAAACCGAAAAAAAATAAAAATTTCAGGGGCCGGTTGGGGGCCAACTCCTATTCCGGTTTTTCAGGCAAGCCTTCCGAATCATTCTTCAGGATGAGGTACGTGGCTTCATTCTCTGCAAAGAATATTGGTGGATCAAAATTCTCTGCAGAGAGTTATATCACGTTTAACCACAGGGATGGACAATGGAGTGGGGTCACAAAGAGTAGCACCAA
>CAZVAY010000106.1:0-7085 GCA_964625265.1 uncultured Sphingobacteriales bacterium
TATCTTCCCGTGCAATTTTCTTTTCGCTGAACAACCCTGCTTTTTCACCTTTGTATTCAATGATATAAAAAAAGTTGTCGGTATTATCAATTTTTTTGAACCACTCCTTTTGCATCTCCTTTGTTATGTATTCGCGGTATTCCATTCTGTTGCGAACGGAGGGGGAGTTTCGCCACTGCCTGACAAGTTCAATATCTTCTTCCCTGATCCTTTTTAAAGTGATGCCATATCGTATGAGTTTCATGCCTTTGCAGTTAATGGAATTAGTTATTTAAAGAAACGGGTCAGATGATCTTTCTTATTAGAAAGGGTTCCTTCCTGTTTTGTCCTTCGTAAACCCGTCTCATATATTCGCCAATAATACCCAGGCTAAAAAGCAGGATACTGGTACTGAAAAATACGGTTACTATTACGCTGGTATAGCCGAGAGGGACTTTGAAAAATACCTTGCGGTAGATATGGTAAATACCAAAGCCCATACTGACCAATGAAGCAACAAAACCACCATAGATCATGGCTTTAAGCGGAATGACAGTCGAGTAAAAGAGAATTTTAAGGGAGAGCGCAGTAAGTTTAAAGATGTTGTACCCTGATTGTTTGTAAGGCCTTGGATTGTGTTCCACTTCTACAAATGCAATATTGCCGGTGTACCAAAGTACCAGTTCATCAATGAAAATAGTACGATGGTTGTATGTGAGCATTTTGTTTACGATTTCCTTTTTGATCAACCGGAAGGAGGAGCCTTTCCCCGGAGCTTTTAACAGTTTTTTACTGGTTTTCTTGATAGTGGCACTACCGGCATTTCGTAAGGCTGAATGTTTCTTATGGGGATAAATACCATAAACCAGGTCGGCACTGTGTTGCTGCTGTGAGGCAATCAGTTTCCCGATTTCCGCAGGATCAACCTGCAGGTCGTCATCAATGGTTATAATGAAATCCCCTTTCGCATAATGAAATCCACAAAAGGTAGCCTTGTGTTGGCCAAAGTTCCTGACCAGGTCTATCCCTGTGACAATACCGGGGTTATCCTTTTTTATGGTTGAAATAATGTCCCAGGAATTGTCATCCCCTCCGTCATGGACAAAGATCATTTCAAAATCAAGCTGGTTATTGTTAAAGAAAGTTTTTGTCTTTTCAAACAGTATGGCAAGGCTTTCTTCACTGTTAAAAACAGGTACAACAACCGAATATTTTGGTTTGCTCATATCAGCCACCTCCGAGGATTAAATTTGAACCGCTTACCCATTTTGATGATTCAGACAACAAATATACAATAGAAGGAATTACATCAGCTGGCGTTCCGGTGCCCAAAGGGTTCATGGTTTTGTATTTGTCGAGGGTTTCCTTCGAAATCAGTTTTTCGGTTTCTTCCACCATTTTTGTTTCAACAAAGGCCGGGGAGATGAGGTTGGCCCTGATTTTTTTGGTGGCGAGTTCAAAAGCAAGGTATTTTACATAGCCTTCAAGGGCCGATTTCGATGCACCATAAAGGCTTCCGCCAAAATAAGGATAACGGGTAGCCAGGGAGGATATATACACCAGCGAGGCGTTGGGGCTGATTTTTTTTGCCGTCAGCAGTTGGGCAGTCAGCAATATGGCGGCATGAACATTAATACCGAATACTTCGTCAAGATTTTTTTGCCTGATAAATTTCACCGGCAGATGGCTGGTGACCCCGGCACAATAAACGAGCCCGTCAAGGGAAGGCAATGCTGCAACAAGTTCATTCCTCTGATTTTCATCAGCCAGGTTGGCTATCAGCGAAAGATGTCCCGTGCCATGCAGTGATAAGAATGTATCTTTTAACCGATCTTCCGACCTGCCTGTAACTACTATCGTTGCTCCCCTTTGGCTAAGTGCCAGGGCTGTGGCCGCCCCAATGCCTGAGGATGCACCTGTTACCAGGATTGTTCTGCCTTTTATATCACATTCATTTTCTATTTTCATGTAATTATCTTATTGATCTTTTCTGAAATATATCTCAGCATTTCCGTGGATTCTTTAATAATCTTTCCGTAAATAAAAAAATCATGGATCATGCCTTTGTACTGCATTATTTCCATGGGGATGGATGCTGCCTTGCATTTGCCGGCATAAACCTCTGCATCGTGGCGCATAATGTCATATTCGGCAGTAACGGTAATACCGGGCGGCAATCCTGCAAAGTCATCGAAATATACGGGAGATGCCTCCGGGAGCATTTCTTCTTCAACCGAGTTGAAAAGAATGCTATTGCCCCATTGAATATCTTCTTTTGAAACCGTAAAGCGTTCGTTGTAGATTTGAAAGGTAGGCGAATCCATTTTGTAGATTTCCATAGCAGGGCAGAGCAGTAGCTGGTATGCAAATCGAATGTTGGGGTTGTTCTTAAAATAATGGGTCATCACGGCAGCCAGGTTGCCGCCAGCGCTGTCACCGCCAATGCATATCCTTTGTTTATCAATTTGCAATTGCTTTGCCTGGCCGAAAATATAATGAATGGCATCCTGTGCATCTTCGAGGTAAGCCGGGAATTTATATTCGGGTGCAAGACTGTACTCAACCAAAAATACAACAAGTCCGCATTCAATAGCTATTTTCCGGCATAGGGTGTCATGTGTGTCGATACTGCCTGATAGAAATCCGCCCCCGTGAAAAAAGATCAGGGCAGGCTGGACATGGCTTTCTACAGGATAATATGCCCTCATTCCAATCTTCCTGTTATCGCGGCCTTTTATTTTAAATTCACTGACTTTAGGTAATTCAATTTTGCGGAATGCCAGTGTTTTGGAAATCATGAGCAGGTCGTTTCGAAGCTTTTTGAGCCTCTCGTGGTCAGTCATGTTTTTGGATTGTATACGCTTTGAATCTACAATCAGGCTGACAGCCGGACTAAGTTTGATTTCATTGGCATCTTGATCCATTTCAAAAAATAATAGGGAGCTAATATCGGAATTTTGTCCGAAAATCAGCCTTTGTTGTATTCCAACAATTCAGGGACAACAATCTTGTCGGTAGAGGCAAATGCAGAGCCCCAGGATAAACCGACCCCAAAACCGGCAAAGGCTAGTCTTAAGTTTTCCGTTGTCAATTGCCGCCTGAGTTCAGTAACCAAAGTCAGCGGAATAGAGGCTGAACTGGTGTTACCGTATTTTCTCATGCTGTAAGGAAATTTCTCCCTGGGTATTTTCAATTGCCTGCGGATCGTTTCGGTCATCAGCATATTGGCCTGGTGGAAGATAAAATAATCGAAATCATCCACAGTAGTTTTTGCCTGTTCGAAGAGTTTGTTCATATTGGGCCTGACTTCGGTAATGGAGAAATTGAATATACGTATCCCGTCAAGTACAACATGGAATTTGGTACGGTGAATCCCTTTAGCAAACTTAACATAGTTGAATGAATCACGTGTAGCAAAATTGCGGAAGCCACCATGGGGTATCATGAGGGCATCATAACCCGAACCATCCGTTTGAAGGTTGTAGTGCATAGAAGGATAGCCATCCCGGTATTCAAAAGCGGTGGCAGTTCCTGCATCTCCAAAGAGGGGGTAAGTGGATTTGTCGCGGTAGGAGCCAATGGAAGAAATATCGCCCATTAACAGCAACCCCTTTTTTATTGCCCCTGATGCCATCATACTTCCCATGACCGAGATACCATAAACAAAAGCCGAACAACCAAGCGGAATATCCAAACAAAGGCAGGTACGGGGCAGTCCAAGCCTGTCCTGCAGGATTCCGGATGTCTGGGGCAGCAGGTAGTCCCTCGATTGTGAAATAAATACAAGTAACTCTATATCATTCCTGTCCCAGCCCAGTTCGTTTATCAATTTATCAGCGGCCGGGTAACACATGTCCGATGTAGTTGTACCCTTTGGCGCTATGCGCTTGGTTTCCACTCCGGTAGTTTTGATCAGGGCCTTTCGTTCTTTCAGGCTAACCCAGCTATAATCCAGGTTTGAAACCTCTTTTTGTGGTACACAGGCTGCTACTCCGGCTATACGTACATTTTGTGTTGAAAAAACAGCCATTTATTCCTCCATTCTGCTTTCGACAATCCTGAACAGGTCGCTGACCAGGGTCACACTGTTCATGTCATCTGCTGTCAGTGTTACATCATAATTGGTACTGACCATGGCAATAATGATAAGGGCATTAATGGAATTCCATTCAAAAAATTCCCTGAATTTACTATCGGGTTGCAACTTGCCGGGTTGAAGGTCTTCGAATTCTTCTTCCAGGTGCTTAATAAAATTATCAACTGTTATGCTCATTTCTAATTTGATTATGTCATTGTAAAAAAAGCGAAAGTACTAAAAACGCTATTGCTTTAGTCATTGGCAATACTCTCAATTTGTTTTTTATATTTTTCAATAATGCCCTGACGTCTTATCTTGGCAGTAGGGGTAAGTTCCCCGCCTTCCGTAGTCCATTCATTGTGAATCAGCACATATTTTTTAATCAGTTGAGATGGCAACGCCTGGGCATTATAGCGGGCAATGCCTTCATCTATTTTTGTTTTAACCAACTGATGATCCACCATCTGTTCAGGTGTTGTAAATGTAATGCCGTTCTTGTCGCACAGGTTTCTGACTATTTCAAAATCAGGGACAATTAAAGCAGACAGGTATTCCTGGTTTTCACCCCATATCATGGCATACTTGATAAACTCGCTTTCCTTCAGTAAGTTCTCTACATTTTCGGGTGAAACATAAACACCTGATTTTGTTTTGAACAATACTTTTTTACGTCCTGTGATCGACAGGTAACCTTCTTCATCGAGTTTCCCCATGTCACCGGTATGGAACCAGCCTTCCTCATCAATGGCTTCTGCAGTAGCTTCGGGATTTTTGTAGTAACTGCTAATTACACTGTCGCCTTTGCACAGTATCTCTCCATCAGGGGCAATTTTTACGTCAAGGACTGAAATGGGTTTGCCTACCGTATTGAATTTTAAAGCATCAAAATTGGTAATTGAAAACAGTCCGCTTACTTCCGTAATGCCATAACCTTCCATCACCGGCATGCCTGCAGCCCAAAAAATATGTTGCAAATGTTGGGGGACGGCAGCCCCACCACAAATGATCTTTTTCAGGTTACCACCTAATACAGCTCTCCATTTTGAATATACATACTGATCTGCCAGGGCGTAATTTTGTTTTTCCTGTTCCGAATATTCCTTGTTGGGGTCGTATTTGAGTGCCAGTTGCATCGCCCAGTCAAATTTTTGTTTAATATCACCTTCCAGGGTAGCACCCATCTTTTGGATGTTGTCATAAACACGTTCCAGCAACAGCGGAACAGAGGTCAACATGTTAGGCTTTACCTCCTGGATGTTTTGAACCAGGCTTTGGAAATCTTCGGCATAATAGATACGGATACCATAATACATATATTTTAAGAAAACCGACCTTTCAAATACGTGTGGTAATGGAAGAAAACTAATGGCTTTGTCACCCGGTTGCGTGCCTTTCATCAACACAGGGGCTGCACTGGGCAGGTATTTGGCAAAGTTGTTATGGGTGATCACTACACCTTTTGGAGTGCCGGTGGTCCCGGATGTATAAAGGATGGTATAAATATCTTCAGGTTCAACCAATGTTCTGGCTTGATTAAGTTCTTCCTGCCTGCCTGATTGCTTACCCATGGCAACGAAGTCTTCAAATGAACTTGCCTGGCCGGATTTCTGGAATGAGATGATTTTATCCAGGTCTGTAGCCTGGTCCTGTATATCTTTTAACCTGTTGAACATGAATTTGTTCCCTGCAAAAGCCAATTTTGTTTTTGTCTGGTTCAGAATATACACCACATCACTGCTGCTAAGGGCCGGGTGGATGGGGATACTGATGGCACCGATCAGAGCACAACCGAAGTCAACCAGGTTCCATTCAGGCCTGTTGCCCGACATAATGGCTACACAATCTCCTTTGGAGATTCCGTTTTCCAATAGGGCCATAGCCACATATTCCGCATTTTCACTGAAAGACCGGCTTGAGTAGGTTTTCCATTCACCGGCCTTTTTCCCGGCAACAAAAACCTCGTGGTCAAATTTGCTGATATTCCATTCTAACAGATCTGAAACTATTTTAATTTCCATTTTGCTTGTGATTTACTGGAGAGGTTTGACAATATTGTTTTTAAATTCACTTTAAATGCTTTAAAAAATTCAGGCGCAAGTTAAACCCTGAATGTTAGAATGATAAATATTTAGACATGATACTAAGATTGGAATATTATGAATCATTTATACAAATAATATGATTTAAATCATATATTTGAATTTAAAAAATAATAGGAAATGGATAAAAATGACTTCAAAAAGACATACTTGTTCAGTAGTCTGACAAATAGTGAACTTGAACTGTTAATCGGTTCAGGGTCAGGTATTCACTTTAGTAAGGGTGAAGTGATCTATAAACAGGGAACCTTTGTCAATGGGGCGTATTACCTGTTGTCAGGATTTGCCCGTATTTATTACGAAAGCGAAAGGAAAAACAGTACCCTGAAAATTGTCAGGCCGCAATGGTTTGTCGGGTTGCTATCGGTATTTTCTCACGAAACTCACCTGTTTTCGGCTATTGCAATTAACAAATGCGATATTCTTCACCTTAAAAAAGAAACACTTGATTTGCTCATGATGCAAAATCCTGAATTCAGCTTCAGGATGACCCATGTAATCAGCCTTCTGGCTACTGACCTGGCCAAATACCTGGTGCTACAAAACCAGAAAAATGTCAGGGGCAGGATATCGGATATTCTGCTTTACCTGGCTGAAACCATTTATCAGGACAATAGTTTTGAATTTGTTTTTACCCGGAAAGATGTAGGTGAAATGGCTAATACCACTACCGAAACGGCAATCAGGATACTTAATGAGTTTATCAGAGACAGGCTGATATCCCTGGTAGGAAAAAAAATGACCCTCCTTGAACCCGGCCAATTGCGCAGGATCAGTGAGGTGAGTTAGGGGAGAGCTTTGCCTGAACGCTTTTCCGGAAAGAACGAAGAGCTGTCGCTGTTTTTAAACGGAATTGGAGAATAGGCTTCTTCAGGAAATCCTGATTTATTGCTCTTGCTTTCCTGATTCTTGGTTTCTTGATTATTAGT
>CAZVAY010000106.1:7185-8356 GCA_964625265.1 uncultured Sphingobacteriales bacterium
GAAATCCTGATTTATTGCTCTTGCTTTCCTGATTCTTGGTTTCTTGATTATTAGTATCTTGTTGGCTCATGAGTTAAATCTCACAGACAGCGACTCACTCCTCACCCTCTCTTCGCCCTTTCCCAGTTTACACTCTGGGTCTTTTTCAGATAGCGGAAAAAACCAAGGAATACCGCGTAATTCATGATGAAGAAATAGTAGGGGATGAAAAGAATTTTGATTTTTATTTCCCTGTTTTCGAGTATCCATCCAGCCATGGCCATGAGGTAAAAAAGGACCTGTGCAGCCAGTAATAAGGTATAGATACCGGTAAAGGCATTCCCGGCAGCCAATAAGATATTAAATACCAGTGCGGCCAACAGCAACAGGGGAGTTAACGACCAGCGTAGTACCCGGTGTGAAATGTATTGGAAGCTGAGTATTCCATATTTAAAGATATTGAGCAAACTGCCCAGCCTGATAATGGATTGAATTCCCCCGGCAGCAATCCTGATCTTTCGTTTCAGTTCTTCCTTCACATTGGCCGAGGCTGTTTCAATGGCATAGGCACTGGGGTTATACTGGATGGTATATCCCTGCATGGCTACGCGAAGAGATATAATGAAATCATCAAGGAGTGTATCTTTTTCCACTTCCTGCCAAAGTTCTGTCCGGATGGCGAACAGCTCACCGGCAGCACCAACAACGGAATAAAGTTCGGCATCCCACTTTTTTAGGGTCGATTCGTATTTCCAGTACATGCCCTCACCAGCTCCAGCTGCAGCATCTGCATCTTTTTGGTAAATACGTTTCTCCCCCGATACACAACCTGTTTTCGGGTTTTTAAAGAGGTTTACTATTTCCTGCACAGAGTCTTTGCCGAGCTCGGTATTGGCATCTGAAAAAATGACAATGGGGGTTTTAATGAATTTCATTCCCCTGTTCATAGCACCAATTTTGCCACCACGGGCATTTTCATGATAGACCTCAATACCGGGGAATTTCCTGAGAACATCAGGGGTGCCATCATCCGAACCGTCTGTTACCCACACCTGGTGAAGCTTTTCCTGTGGGTAGTTCAGGCTGAGGCTGTTCCTGACCTTGGCTTCAACAAAATCTTTTTCGTTGTATGCAGCAACAAACAAGGTTACGTCCGGTTCATAATCTTCATTCACGGGGGCTTTCTTTTTTC
>CAZVAY010000107.1:0-8346 GCA_964625265.1 uncultured Sphingobacteriales bacterium
ACCATTCTGACTATATAAACACCGTTCGACTTGTTCTCTGCATGGAACTGTACCAAAAATTTTCTTTGCGAATAAAGTTTTTAATATAAAACACAATTAAACGGTAACTTTTTCCCCCTGCAAGTTTTTTATTAACAACCCGTGATATCTGTGTTTTCTATTAAATCAAAATCAGCTGATTACTATAACATCCGATAATTGCAGGGGACTAAATTAATTGATAAAACATTCAATTAAACCAGGCTTAAATCTTCTTTTATCTTCCCGATCTTATCATTCAGTTTTTTATCAACCTTTTCAAATTCCTTTTCCGACAGCAGGTTTTCCCTGACACTGAAATAAAATTTGATCTTGGGTTCTGTTCCTGATGGCCTGACTGAGATTTTACTGCCATCTTCCGTAATAAATTGCAATACATTGGATGCCGGGAGATCAATGTCATTTTCTTCACCGGATAAAATACTCCTGCATGTAAGTGACTGGTAATCCTTTATTTCGACTACGGTAGAGCCGGCAAGTCCTTTTGGCGGTTCACGTCTGAATTTATCCATCATAGCTGCGATTTCTTCCGCACCTGACTTTCCTTCCTTATAAATATTGACCAATCCTTCTTTATAAAATCCGTACTGAATATAAATATCGATCAGCTTATCATATAATGTTTTTCCACTCATTTTGGCTTCAGTAGCCATTTCAGAAATAATAAGAGCTGCAGTAACGGAATCCTTATCACGGACAAAGTCACCGATCATATAACCAAAACTTTCTTCGAGGCCAACGATAAAATTCTCCGCACCTTCTTTTCTCCTGATCACATCGGCAATCCATTTAAATCCGGTCAGGGTATCATACTGTTTTATACCATAACTGTCTGAAATATCTTTCAGTAGTTCAGAGGTAACAATGGTTTTCACCGTGAACTCGTTTCCCCTGAACCTGTTGCCTTGCTTCCATTTATCCAGCATATACTTAACGATGATAGCGCCTGTCTGGTTACCGTTGAGCAGCACATATTCGCCTTTTTTGTCTTTGACAGCAAGGCCAATCCGGTCAGCATCAGGGTCAGTGGCCATAACCAGGTCAGCATCCACTTCACGTGCTTTTGCAAGGGCCATTTCCAGGGCTGCAGGTTCCTCGGGGTTGGGTGACTTGGCTGTAGGGAAATCACCATCTTCAACCATTTGCTCCTCCACTGTGAATGTTTGTGTAAAACCATTTTCAATCAGGACATCGGGAATAAACACTTTCCCTGTTCCATGAAGTGGTGTATATACGGTTTTGATCTTTTCTTTTCCGTCAACATCCCTTGATGGTGCCTGCCAGTTTACCCGTGCTTTAAAAGCCATGTCAACTTCATGACCAAGCTCGATTTTCAACAAGGGATCTCCCTGAAAATTCACCTCATCCAACGACTTAATATTTTGCACTTCACTAATAACATTTTTGTCGTGGGGTGGTACCAACTGGGCACCATCGTCCCAATAAACTTTGTATCCGTTGTATTCCTTTGGGTTATGGGAGGCGGTAATCACTATTCCGCTTTGGCACCCCAGGTAGCGGACTGCAAAAGACAAAAGGGGTGTTGGGCGCATACCCTTGAATAGGTACACCTTAATTCCGTTAGCGGTCAATACATGGGCGGTAGTATCAGCAAACAGCGTATTGTTGTGCCGGCAATCATGAGCTATTACTACTTTGATCTGCCCCAGTGTAAAATTCTTTTTCAGGTAGTTTGCCAGTCCCTGTGTTGCCATGCCTACGGTGTAGACGTTCATCCTGTTGGTACCTGGACCCATTTTACCCCTCATCCCCCCTGTTCCAAATTCAAGGTCTTTGTAAAAAGCATCAGTCAAATCCTCCGGGGATTCTTTCATCATTCGCCTGATTTCACTTTTGCTTTCTTCATCAACAGGGCCATTCAGCCAGGCCTCTGCCCTTTTCGTTACAAAATCATCTGTTTTGCTCATAATAGCTGATTTTAGTTTTGCATCAATTTTATACATTTTTCCAGTGATTCCTGCCAGTGAGGTATCCTGATCTCCATTTTTTGTTTGATCAGCTTCTTATCCAGCACACTGAATGCAGGCCGTTTGGCCGGCAAGGGAAATTCTTCTGTCCTGATAGGAAATACTTCACAATCAATTCCGCTAAGCTTCACAATATTTACAGCGAAGTCGTACCAGCTTGTAACGCCTTCGTTGGAAAAATGATAAAGCCCTGTCAACCGGTTTTCAATTATTTTCATTATTATTTCTGCCAGGTCTGCAGCCCATGTTGGTGTTCCTGCCTGGTCGTAAACCACCCTCAGTTCTCCCCTTTCCCTTGCATACTTCATCATGCTTTTAACGAAATTGTTGCCAAAAACAGAATAAAGCCATGCAGTGCGAAGTATGGTATATTCAACACCGGAGGATATGACTGCCTCTTCGCCTTTCAGTTTTGTTTCACCATACTTTGAAACAGGGTTGGGTATATCTGTTTCGGTATAGGGCAGCGTACTTTGTCCGTCAAAAACAAAGTCAGTGGATATTTGGATAAAATGAGTATCCGTTCCTTTAGCTGCCCGGGCCAGGTATCCGGGGGCTGTGGCGTTTAACTTCAGGGCAAGTGCAGTTTCATCTTCACACTTATCTACAGCCGTAAAAGCAGCACAATTAACAGCCGCATCATAGCGTTCTTTATTAAATTTTTCATTAACTGCCTTATGATCGGTAATATCCAGTTCCTGTACATCCGTAAATTCAAACTTATATGTAGGATATTTTACAGCTAACAACCTGAGTTGATTTCCGAGCTGGCCATTGGCACCAGTAACAAGAATTTTTTTCATAACCGTTGGATCAATTTTACAGATTCAAAAATAAGTATTCGACTATGCCTGTTAGAAATTTAATTTCAATTCGTGTTTTAATTTCTGTCCAACATGTTAAAAAACCGGGGATATCAGCAGCGCAAAATTCTGTTAATATGTTAATAAATACACTGTTTAGGGAACATTTGAAGCCTCTATTTTTGAACTTTATAACTTATCTCAATCAAATTGCAGGTATGAAAGCAAGCCAGCTAAAAATTGCGGCAATCGCAACAGTTATCCTTTTTTGTTCTGCCGGGGCATTTGCACAAAAAACCCTGGTTAACACCGACCCAGTCCATATATTTAATGAAGCCCTGGATCTTTATAAAAGCGAGAAATACAGTGCAGCTATTCAGCGATTTAACGATTTCAAGGAAAGCGGCTCATCCTACCTGCTGACTATGCGCTCCGACCTGTACATTGCTTTGTCGGCCAAAGAGCTTAGATTGCAAAATACGGTTGACCTGTTTCTTTATTATTTGAACACTTACCCTGATCAGGCCAGTGAAAGTTTTGTCTATTTCCATATCAGCAAATATTATTTTGACAAAAGAGACTATGACGAATGCCTGTCATGGCTTAAAAAAATCCCTTACCCCGGAACGCTTCGGCTCGACCTGTTCTATGAATTCAATTTCATGGCCGGGTACTGTTATTACAAGGAGGATGACCTGGACAAAGCCCTGGGTTATTTCACCAAAATTGATGCAGCCCGAAATCCTTATTTTGAAATAGCCAATTACTATTCCGGCTATATTTATTACAAGCAGGGCAGCTATGAAAAAGCCCTTGACCGCTTTCTTAAAATAAAGGATGAAAGAAAATTTGCACGTTTGTTACCTGTTTACATCACACACATTTACCTGAACCTGGAACATTATACCCAAGCCATTAAATATGGAAACAATGCGTTGGAAACTCCCAAAGTGCAAAAAACCAATGAAATAAAATCTTACCTTGCCCAGGCATATTTTTTCAACAGGAACTATCCCAAAGCCATTGAATATTATGAGGAACTAAACAATACGGGTTTCTCCTTTACCTCGAATGACTATTATTATTATGGATATTCCCTGTTTAAAAACCAGGAATTCAAAAAAGCTGTTGACCAGTTCAGCCACTTAACGGTTGCAAAAAATGCACTCGGGCAAAACATTGCCTATCTGTCGGCTGTATGTTACCTGCAACTGGACGAAAAACTAAAAGCCCGGAATTCATTTGGATTTGCAGCCGTACTCGACTATGATAAGACCATGCAGGAAAATGCCTTCCTGAATTTTGCCAAACTTTCATTTGAACTGAATTTCCATAAGGAATCTATCAATGCGTTGAGAAATTTTATCACAAAATTTCCAGACTCCAAGCATACCGAAGAAGCCCGCAACCTGATAAGTGAAATATTGTTGTCAACCGCCAACTACAAAGAGGCTATCAATATTATCGAAAGCATGGAAAACACAAATTCAAATATTAAAAAGGCATACCAGAAAGTCACCTATTACTATGCACTCGAAAAGCTTGAAAACGGGGAGTTTAAAAATGCTGAGACCTATTTCATCAAGTCAGTTAAGACACCGATGGATGATAAGATGAAAGCCCTTGCCTATTTCTGGTTGGGTGAATCGTATTACAAACAAGATGAGTATGAGAATGCCATCCGGGAGTACAAGAATTTCCTGTATGTATCGGAAGCAAAAAGCACCTCTTATTATTCTGCTTCATATTACAATATCGGTTATGCCAATTACAAGCTGGCTGAATATGAGCAGGCCAAAACCTATTTTGATCGCTACCTGGAACTCGAAAAACAAAATAAACCTACCAACAGGCTTTATGATGTTATTGTCAGGCTGGCCGACTGTAATTTTGCCCTTAAAGATTATCAGGAAGCATTAAAATACTACAAACTCACGGTAACCCAAAAGAGCCAGGAGGTTGTTTATGCCCTGTTCCAGGAAGCTACATTATTCGGTCTTTTGGGTGATGATGACAAAAAACTGGAAACACTGGAAATCCTCATCAGCGATTACCCGAATTCCGCTTATGTTGATGATGCCTTGTTTGAAATAGCGAATATGGATTTTATTGCCGGCAAGTTTGCCACCGCTAAAGCCAAATTCAATAACCTGGTCACAAAATATCCCCGTAGCCCTTACCTGACCTCTGCCATGCTGAAAATTGCCCTGGCCGATTACAACCTGGGCAAGGATGACCTGGCACTGGAAGAATTTAAGACCATTATCAAACAGTTCCCTTATGCTCCCGAATCGAAAGAGGCTATCAATGCTGCAAAAAACATATACCTCGACCGGGGCGAAGCGGATGCCTTGTTTAAGTTTCTGAAATCAATCCCAAAAGTCAATTTAACGGTATCCTTCCAGGATTCAGCTACCTATACGGCTGCATTTAATTATGTGAAAAAAGAAAAGTACAAGGAAGCCATTGTAGAACTGGACAAATACCTGGAGAAATTTCCCGAAGGATACTTTGTCGTTAATGCAAACTATTACCTGGCGAGTTGTGCCGACTATCTTGACCGCAAAGACAAAGCACTGACACATTATGAAAATGTCAACTCCATGAGCCCAAATACTTACGTGGAAAAATCCCTTAAAGCCGCAGCCAGCATTTATTATGACAACCTCGATTACGAAAAAGCAGCCGAACGATTCAAACAACTGGAAGAGATTGCCGTGGTCAGGGAAAATAACCTATTGGCATTGCAAGGGCAGATGAGATGCTATTTTAAGCTTAGCTCATTCAACAACTGTATCACCTATGCGGATAAGGTCATCAACCTAACATTTTCGTCAGATGACAATAAGCTTGAGGCCAACTATTACAAGGCCAAATCTAATTTTGAGCTTAAAAATTATGAGACAGCAGCTACATTGCTCAACCTGGTTGCCGATAACAACACTGCCGATATGGGCGCTGAATCCAAATACCTGATTGCCTATATCTATTACCTGAAAGAAGATTATGACAATTCGGTCAATACAATCCTCGAATTAAAAAACACTTTTCCCGGAAATGATTATTACCTGGCCAAAGGCTTTATCCTGTTGTCGGATGTATTTGTAAAAATGGGCGACCTCTTCCAGGCCAGGCATACACTCGAAAGTATTATTGCCAACTATGAAGGAGAACAACTGGTGGAACTGGCAAAGCAAAAACTCGAAAAAATTGCCGAACTGGAAGAAAAAGCCAACCGGTCATTGCTCAACAACGAAGATAATTTTATTGAAATGGAATCGGACAGCATAAAATAAGAAAGATGAACCACATGAAGAATATAATACTGGTCACTGTCGGATTATGGACAATAACCCAGACAACCGTACAAGCCCAACCTGACAAAAAGGATATTTTCAGTGAGGACTATGACGTTTACACAAGCTACAAACCCAAAGTTACCGATGCTATCAAAATGGACATTATCCAGGTGAACGAAAAGATGGACCTGTTATACCCTGTTATCAAATACGAGGTATTTACAAGTAAGTTCGAGCCGGAGAAAATTGAAACCAAATTACCGGCCATCAAGCTGGTAAAAAGAAAAACCAGGTATCTCGACCACTTTTACGCCATTGCCGGTGCCGGGAACTACAACAACCTGTTGGCAGACCTGACTTACAATACCACCAACATGAGAAACATGGCATTTGCCGCCCACGGCAATTTTAACAATGGTGTTTCAACTCCCAAAAAGAGTAATCTAATGGAAGAAAGCCTTGACCTGAAAGGGAAATTCTTCCGTATGGGTAAAACGTTCTATTCCTCCGCATACCTGCACAACCAGGGCCTCCACTTCTTTGGATACAACCCTGACAGCATTGACTTTGATGCCGACTCAATCAGGCAGAACTTTTTTAATACAGGCATTTACGCAGGTTTCAACAACGCACTGGACAACAAAGCCAAAATATCGTTTGATGTAAAAACAGGATTTTACAACCTTAGCGACAAATTTGGCAACAGCGAATTCGGCTCCATGGCCAACGGGTTTATTGAGCAGGATTTCAGGGGCAATCCGATACATTTTGAAGCTAAATATAATTTTTACAGGCTCGGCCAGAACAACTATAACTGGATCAGGAATACCCTGGATATTATTGCCAATTATAACATTTCACAGGATTTCTGGCAGCTTAGAGCAGGTTTTGATATCGCCACAGAAAATGACAGCAACCATACCAAATCGCATTTTTATCCTGACCTCAGGCTTGATGCCTTCCTTTTTGATAAAAACCTGAATATTTATGGTGGACTGGGTGGTGGCCTCAGGGTTAATACATTTTCAACTCTCACAGAAATAAATCCTTTTGTAAACACCGGCATCCTGGAATTCAGAAATACGAATGATAAAATCGCCTTATATGCAGGTGTGCAGGGACACCTTAACGACATCCTGAATTACAAGCTGGATTTCAATTATAAAACTACAAAAAACTATATGCTGTATGTGAACGACAGCAGCGATATGAAAAAATTTACGGTAATCTACGACACCGGTAACACTTCAGTTACTACACTGACAGCCGAAATTGCCAGTATCGATATTGTGAAAAATCTTGACATTTTTGTTAAGGGTGAATATTTCATCACCGACCTTTCGGTAGAAGCAGCCACCTGGCACGAACCGGATTACCAGTTGAAACTTTCGGTAAAATATGATATTGAAAACAAGATCAACCTCAGCCTCGATTACTTCTTTATTGGGCCAAGGCCGGTTAAAACATGGGACAATGCCGGCAATGAAGTAGCGCTTTCCCTGCCAGCCATCAATGACCTGAACCTCGGGATCAACTACAGGTTTTCAAGGATGTTTACCGTCTTTTTCAATTTCAACAATATCCTGACAAACAAATACAGCTACTGGTACAACTACGAACTCAGGGGATTTCATTTTCTGGGCGGAGCAAAAGTGAGTTTTTAACTTCTTTAATCCGAAAGCTGAAAGTGTACCCAAATACTCACTCCAACATAACCTGAAGCTTCTGCTTCATTGGCACTTGTTTTGTAAAAATACATCGCTATGCGAGCCCTCATCACCCTCATACTTCTTATATGTTCAATGACCCTGATGGGTCAACAGCGAATTATTGTCAGGGGTATTGTGATGGACGGAGATACCATGCCGGTCATTGACCTGCCTAAATATACGGTATCGGAAAGAATGCCTGCTAAAATACGGAGATATTACAGACGAAATGCAAAACTGATCAGGAATATCCGTAAAGTGATGCCTTATGCCAAAACTGCCGCGGAACGGCTTAGGCTAGCAGACGAGGCTATGGCAAGCATTGAAAGTGAGTCTAAAAAGAAAAAATACTATAAACAAAAGGAAAAAGAACTTCGTAAGGAGTTTGAGGATGACCTTATCAAAATGAATTATTCCCAGGGCAAGTTACTTATCAAACTTATTGACAGGGAAACAAGCAAAACCACCTTCTCTATTATCCAGAATTACAGAAGCAATTTCAGCGCTG
>CAZVAY010000108.1:0-8327 GCA_964625265.1 uncultured Sphingobacteriales bacterium
ACAGATGATGGTGAATACGTTTTTCAATATCATACTGAATATGTTAACAATCATCCTGAAAAGTTCATCAGCTTTAGCTTCCCTGTACGAAATGAGCCATTTAAGGACAATAGGTTGTTTCCTTTTTTTGAAGGTCTTATCCCTGAAGGATGGTTGCTTGAAATAGCAAGTGAAAACTGGAAGATAAACACAAATGATCGAATGGGCTTATTGTTAGCTTGCTGCAAAAACTGCATAGGAGCAGTGAGTGTCATCCCAAAAGAAGAAAATAATGAGTAGGTGTTTATATTGCTATAAAGAGATAGAAAATGGACTTGATTTTCATGCATCCTGTGCTAAATCCTTTTTTGGAACAAATGAAGCACCGATAATCCCATATGATTTGAATGAAATGGCTGAACTGGCCAAACAAGTTGTAAAGAGCAGTGTTACCGTACCCGGAGCTCAGCCTAAGCTATCGATGTCACTCGTTCACGATGGATTGAAAAGAGACGCAAGATTAACCGTGGTTGGAGTTTTAGGAGGGAATTATATCTTTAAACCACCCCATGAAGATTATCCTGAATTACCACCAAATGAACATGTTACTATGCGTATTGCAGAAGCATGCGGATTAAAAGTGGTTCCATCTAGCCTGATAAGATTAAAATCAGGAGAACTTGCCTATATCACAAAACGAATTGACAGAACTACAGATGGCCAAAAAATTCACATGCTGGATATGTTTCAAATACTGGAAGCATTTGACAAGTATAAAGGTTCTTATGAGAAAATTGGAAAAGCCATTGGCCAGTATTCCACAAATACCAATCTGGATAAAATAAACTACCTCGAATTATTGCTTTTCTGTTTTCTTACTGGCAATAGTGATATGCACTTGAAAAACTTCAGTTTGATTAATAGTAAAATGAGTTGGTCTTTATCTCCAGCTTATGATTTGCAGAATGTTGCTCTTGTGATGCCTGAAGATAAAGATGAAATTGCCTTGACTATTGAAGGTAAAAAATCAAATATTAAAAGAAAACACTTCGAAAACTTAGGCAGGGGGTTAGGTCTGACTGAAAAGCAAATTAGTGGTGTATTTAAGCGTTTGGCCAATAAGAATCCTATTATTAAAGATTGGATTCGGAAATCATTTTTAAGTGAGGAAATGCAAAAAGCCTATGTTGAAATTACCACTAAAAGATTTGATTTACTCAAGTAGTAATGTAACAATGAGTGGGTAATCGTTCTAAAAAACAGCATAAATATACAGGTTGTTTTCTAAGATCAAATTTTTTTGTTCTCAAGCTCCCCATATGGAATCATGAAATAATCCCCCTCTCACCGCATGGCCGGCAAGAAGCTTCCCTAACTCCTCCTTTTTGATCGAAATTTATACTTTCTGCTCTTTCATAACGACACAAAACTATCCCGGTAAAAACCACAAAAAAAATTTAATAAACCTATTGATTATTCTTATGATTATCAATTGAGTCGATCATGGATATTTTGTATGATCATGACTTTTTAACTCATTTAGCAGGCTGAAAAGTAACAATTAATTTCATAATGTTACCGGTTTTTATTACCTTTGGAATTAGCTTTGTAAGCTGAAGCGTGTTGAACCTTAGACCAAGACAAAAATGAAAAGGGAATTATCAAGAATCAGTACCAAAAGGCTTTGCATTGTTCTGAACAAGAATAATGGAAGTGAGGAGGAAAAATACGTGATCCCGGGAAAGGCCATTTACAGTAAAAAATATAACAGGCTGTTTATTTTTCATGAAGAAGAGGATAACTCATTTTTTCACCTTGAGTCCGAAGATTTTGAAAGACTGAAAAAAACTGACCCGACCCCCTACAACCAATTGGTCAACAAAGCTGATTACATGATCGAAATTGATGCTGAAGAAGTGCCCGGATACAGCGATATCAGCAAATATATGGCTGAGGACAGCAAACTGGATTTCAACAAGTATTAAATCTCCCCTTGCAATACGTATTTGAAATATCAACCGACCGCAATAACGGTCTTTATGATATTACGGCAACCATTGAAAACCTGGTTGCTGAAAGCGGCATTAAAAACGGTATTGTCAGTGTATATGCACAGGGTGCAACAGCGGCTATAATGATCCAGGAAAACTGGGACGATTCGGTACAAATGGATGTGGTGAACCTGCTGTCTAAACTGATCCCAAATGGAGTCTGGTTGCACGACAGGCAGGATGGCAATGGCGATGCACATTTAAAAGCCGGGCTTGTGGGCCCGTCCGAAACCATACCTGTTATCAACGGAAAACCGGGATTGTCAACCTGGCAAAATATCTTTTTCTGCGAGTTTGACGGCCCCAGAAATAAAAGGCGTGTAATTGTAACGCTATTGGAGGGATAAAAAAAAGAGCTGCCGGATGGAGGTTTGTAATTGGGGTAACTGGTGGAAAATACAGGTAGGCAGCTCTTTAAGGTTTTATTTTTCAAGTCCGGCAAGGACAATGGCTCCGCCCATCAGGCCGAGGTCTTTCAACATGCCCATCATAGCCATTTGCTTCATCATCTCATCTTCAGCGCCCATCCCCGGGAGGTGTATGGCAATGATGAAGATCAACAATTCAGCGGCAAGGAGCAAATTGGCAAGCCGTGCATACTTGTTGATGAAATTCGCAATGGCAGCAGCAATCAGGCCCAGTCCGGAGATGTATACCAAAACTGTGGCACCAGGCCAGCCAGACAGAACTGATTCAGCCATGCCGCCTCCATTCATCATGTGGAAAAAACCAAACACCAACAAAGGGATGGCATAAATGATTTGTCCGATTCGTGTGTAGTTTACTTTCATAGAATTAGTTTTTATGTTAAACAAAAATTTCTCCCATCATTCCGTTCTCATAATCATAAATAGCCTGCTGAATTTCCATCATATTGTTCATCACAAAAGGGCCATAGGAAGCTACAGGTTCGTTGATAGGCTCTCCTGATAAAAGCAGCAGGTTCATTTCGCCTTTGGATTTAATTTCTATTCCTTCTCCATGATTGAAAAAATGTATCATTTGTAAGGGATAAACATCCATGTCCGACACAAGCCCTTTCCCGGAAGCAACATAAACCAATGCGTTATATTCTGGTGGAATTGGAATAAATGCAGTTCCAGCATTTGAAAACACAATATTCAGGGCTAATATGGGTGTATAGGTAGATGCGGGCCCATGGACAGAACCAAACTCCCCGGCAACTACCCTGACTTTATAATTTTTTTCTTCAACAACCGGTATTTCGGCAGATTTGATATTCTGGTATTTGGGCTCGTCCATTTTGTTTTTGGCAGGAACATTCACCCAAAGCTGTACACCGTGAAAAACACCTCCAGTCCTGACCAGTTCTTCGGCTACAAATTCCGAATGAACAATTCCCTTGCCCGATGTCATCCACTGAACATCCCCTTCCTTTAACAAAATATGATTACCCATTGAATCCCTATGTTCAAGCATACCTTCAAATACAAAGGTAACCGGTTCAAATCCCCTGTGTGGATGGTCGGGAACACCAGTCCGCTTGCCGGGCATAATAGCTACAGGCCCCATGTGATCGAGCAAAAGAAAAGGATCGACCATTCTGAGCCCCCGTGCAGGTAATGGGCGGTGTACGACAAAACCCGGAGCGGCTTCATCGTCAACGGCTGAGATTACTTTATGAATGTTACGGCTAATCATTTTGATTGTTTGAGCAATTGCTGTTTATGCAACTATTGTGCAAAAATTTTTTTATTCGCTAACCAGGTTATCTTTTATCCTTTTTAAAACTGTTTTAGTGGTTTCCAGGTCGTTTATATTAATGTCCCTAATAGCATAGGAAAAAGTATCATCCGCCAGTTTAAGCAATTTCTCTTTCGCAAATTTAGCCTTGGGGGTCAGGTACACAAGTTTGATCCTGCGGTCTTTTTCAGAGGGGACACGAAGCACCCAGTTGTGCTTTTCCATATTGTCAATCAACCTGGTAATGCTTGCTCTGTCCTTGCCCTGGCACTTTGCCAACTCGAACTGGCACTGGCCATCTTTGTTCCACAGGCTCACCAATGCCGACCACTGGTCTGTAGTCAGGTCAATGTTGTTTTCCTGAAATGCACGTCCAAGCGAATTTGACAATGCCCTGGTGGTATCGCTCAGGATATGTTTAATACAATCTTCTAATTTTAAATCCGGCATCATGATAGCACAATTAATTATTGACTATGCAACAATTATACAAACTTATTTCCATTCAGCCATCGATAAATTCATCATCCCCTTCAAGCATTTCACCCAGTTCCCTGAAAGCATCCAGTGAGGCCTGGGCTTCTTCCTCGCTCAGCTTGCTGATGGCCATGCCGGTGTGGGCAATAACATAATCTCCGATTTCTACCTCCTCGCCCAGCCAGTGAATACAAATATCTTTGGTCACTCCTCCAAAATCCACATTTGCCATAAGCATGTCAGGATTGGATGAGTTGATGGAAACTATTTTTCCGGGAATTGCCAGGCACATTTTTCTTGCATTTATAATTAAGGAAATTTGGGAAACTTTTTAAAGTCAGGATCTCTTTTTTCGATGAAAGCGTTTTTCCCTTCTTTGGCCTCATCTGAAAGATAATAGAGCAGGGTGGCATTACCAGCAAGTTCCTGTATACCGGCCTGACCATCCAGTTCTGCATTGAAAGCTGATTTCAGTGCACGAATAGCCAGCGGACTTTTCTTTTGTATCTTTCTGCTCCATTCAACAACGGTTTTTTCAAGCTGATCCTGGGCGACTACCTTATTCACCAATCCCATTTGGAGGGCTTCCTCAGCATCATACTGGTCGCAGAGATACCAGATCTCCCGTGCTTTTTTCTGCCCAACTACCCTCGCCAGATAGGAAGCGCCAAAGCCACCATCAAAGCTCCCGACTTTGGGGCCGGTTTGTCCAAAACGGGCATTATCAGCTGCCAGGGTCAGGTCGCAGATGACATGAAGCACATGGCCCCCGCCAATAGCCCATCCGGCTACAGCCGCAATTACGACTTTGGGAATACTTCTTATCATTTTCTGCAAATCCAGGACGTTGAGGCGCGGAACACCATCATCAGAGGCATACCCACCCTCTTTCCTGACTGACTGATCGCCACCACTGCAAAAGGCCTTGCCCCCTTCGCCCGAAAAAACAATGACATCAATTTCCGGTTCGTTCCAGCAACGGTGCATGGCATCAATCATTTCGTCCACAGTGAGTGGTGTAAAGGCATTGTGCTTTGAGGGCCTGTTGATGCTGATATTGGCAATGCCTTCAAATAAGCTGAACCTGATCTCCTTGTATTCCTTAATGGTTTCCCATTGATATTTTGACCTGATCATAGCAGAAATATTTTCCTGCAAAATTGTGAAAATAAATTCATCTATTGCCAAATACGAAAATTTAACCTACCAATAAACCGATTATTTGTCAGGGTTTGATATCAATCGCTACTTTTGCTAAGATAAAAAGTAACTGGTTATGAAACTTCAGACGCCTGTTAGTGTGGAATCGCTGGCACAGGAATACAACCTCAGGATTATTGGTAGCAAGCAGAATATGGTTACCGGTATCAATGAAATTCACAAAGTCGAATCAGGGGACCTGGCCTATGTTGACAATGAAAAGTACTATGATTTTACCCTGAATTCCAAAGCAACAGTTATTCTGATTAACAAGGAAACGAAAGTACCGGAAGGAAAAACCCTGCTCATCTGTGATAATCCTTTCGCGGTGTATAACAGTCTTACAGCAAGGTATATGGCCCACCTTGAACCACCACCACCAGCGGCAGGCTATTATGTGAGCCCCCGGGCCGAAATAGGACAGAATACCGTAATCTATCCTGGTGTTTACATTGCCAATGATGTAAAAATCGGAAAGAACTGCCAGATACATCCTAATGTGGTCATTTACCAGAATACCATCATTGGCGACCATGTGGTCATTAAAGCGAACAGCACCATTGGAGGCGATGCTTTTTATTATACAAACTTTGACAAATGGCACTCGGCAGGCAGGGTTGTCATCCACGATCATGTCCATATCGGAGCTGCCTGCACCATCGACAAGGGCGTTTCGGGAGATACGGTCATTGGGGCACACACCAAACTCGACAACCAGGTACATGTAGGCCACGGGGTTGAAATCGGTGAATACTGCCTCCTTGTGGGCCAGACCGGTATCGGGGGGAAAACCAGGATTGGCAACCGGGTAATGCTGCTCGGCCAGGTAGCCGTTATCAAGGATGTAACCATTGGTGACGGGGCAACGGTATTGACCAAATCATTGGTTTCGAAAAAAATTGCCGAAGGAAAGACCTATTTCGGCTTACCGGCACGCGACACAAAAGAGATCTACCGGGAGCTGGCACTGATGAAAAAGTTGCCGGAATGGAAGGAAAATGTCGAGGAAAAGCTGAAGGAGATCAAAGGGTTCCTGTAAGGATGCGTAATGAGTATTCAGACATGCGTAATTCGATATTAGTACAAAGACTTTGGTATATTGGCTTTGGTACTTTGTACTATTAGTCCGGATTATCCGGGTGTTCAAACAAAGAGGGATTAGCTTCAGCAACTGTGTCATTAGTGTTGAGCAGCAAGGTTGTCCTTAAATCTTTTTTATTACGTTTTTAATTAAAGATTAATTCCGATCTTTGTCATCCCATAAAACTCATGTGTAATGACAGACAGCGAACATTTGCTCAACCAGTTTACCGACAAGAAATATGAGTTTGGTTTCTATACTGACATCGAACAGGATAGGGCTCCCAAAGGATTGAATGAAGACATTATCCGCTTTATTTCGGCCAAAAAAGAAGAGCCGGATTTTGTACTGGAATACCGCTTAAAAGCATTTAAAAAATGGCTTGAAATGACCGAACCCGACTGGGCACACCTGCATCATCCTCCCATCGACTACCAGGCCATCAGTTATTTTGCTGCAACTAAAAAGAAAAACCTGGATAGTATTGATGAGGTGGATCCGGAATTGCTGGACACCTTTAACAAGCTGGGAATCCCACTGGAAGAACAAAAAAGGCTGTCGGGTGTAGCTGTTGATGTCGTGATGGACAGCAGCTCGGTTATCACTACCTACAAAGAAAAACTGGAAGAACTGGGAATCATCTTCTGCTCTATTTCGGAAGCCATACAAAATCACCCCGGGCTAATAAAAAAATACCTGGGTTCCGTAGTTCCATATACCGACAATTATTTTGCTGCTCTGAACTCAGCCGTATTTACCGATGGCTCCTTTGTTTACATCCCCAAAGGCGTACGCTGCCCTATGGACTTGTCCACTTATTTCCGGATCAATGCCGGTGATACAGGCCAGTTCGAAAGGACGCTTATTGTGGCCGAAGAAGGCGCCTACGTTAGCTACCTCGAGGGGTGCACAGCCCCCATGCGTGACGAAAACCAGCTTCATGCTGCCATTGTGGAAATAGTGACCATGGATGATGCCGAAGTGAAATATTCTACCGTACAAAACTGGTATCCGGGCGACAAGGACGGCAAAGGCGGGATTTATAATTTTGTGACCAAAAGAGGAATTTGCAAAGGCAAAAACTCGAAAATATCGTGGACACAGGTCGAAACCGGCTCTGCTATTACCTGGAAATATCCCAGTTGTATTCTTTTGGGAGATAATTCCTATGGGGAGTTTTACTCGGTAGCCGTAACAAACAATTACCAACTGGCCGATACCGGCACCAAGATGATTCACATAGGTAAAAACACCAAAAGCAAGATCATCTCAAAAGGTATTTCCGCAGGTTTTAGCGAAAACTCCTACCGCGGGTTGGTCAAGGTGATGAAAGGGGCCGACAAGGCAAGAAACTTCACGCAATGCGATTCGTTACTATTGGGCGATAAATGCGGGGCACATACTTTCCCTTATATTGATGTCAACAACCCGACTGCCATTGTGGAACACGAAGCTACCACATCGAAAATTGCCGAAGACCAGTTGTTCTATTGCAACCAGCGTGGCATTGATACGGAAAATGCCATTGGCCTGATCGTGAATGGCTATGCAAAAGAAGTATTGAATAAACTACCCATGGAGTTTGCTGTTGAAGCACAAAAGCTCCTGGCGATCACACTGGAAAACAGTGTCGGATAAATTTTTTAATGAATTATTTTAGATGTTAAAGATAACGAACCTACATGCCGGCATCAACGGCAATGAAATTCTTAAAGGGGTCAACCTGGAAGTAAAACCCGGGGAAGTCCATGCCATCATGGGCCCAAATGGTTCTGGAAAAAGCACCCTTGCTTCTGTGTTAGCCGGAAGGGAAATGTTTGAAGTGAGTGAAGGAA
>CAZVAY010000109.1:0-8299 GCA_964625265.1 uncultured Sphingobacteriales bacterium
GTGGCCTGCAACGCTGAGCCTGAATCCTCCAACATTTGACATCCAACCCTGGAGAGGTCGAATAGCTTATAGCACAATCTCACAGCTAAAAGCTCAGCACCTTTCGCTCTATACCAAAACCTCCTGTCAAAAACTCCATTCCCGGCATTACGCAATATTGATTAGTTTTGAATCGCATTAAAACCTGATTTTTTGAGTGCTATAAAAAAATTAGCAGGCCAGACCATGATTTACGGGATCAGCTCTATTGGCGGGCGGATTCTCGGTTTTCTGTTGGTACCGCTTTATGTCAGGCTGTTCAATCCGGTGGAGTTTTCGGTTTATGTAGAGTTGTTTGCCTACATGACCTTTCTGAATATCATTTACACCTACGGCATGGAAACAGCCTTTTTCCGTTTTGCCAGCACAAGCAATAACCTCAGACGGGTTTTTAGTACTTCCTTTTTGATGGTATTTTCAACCACAGTTGTTTTTACCCTGTTATTTGTATTTAACATGGGCCCTATTGCCAATGGCCTGGGCTATGGTGGACATGAAAAATACATTGGCTGGCTGGTGGGCATTCTTGCCCTCGATACACTGGCTGTGATCCCTTTTGCCACACTCCGGCATCAGGAGCGTCCTGTGAAGTTTGCCACTTTCAAAATTATAAACATTGTTGTCAACATTGCGCTGAACCTGTTTTTCCTGCTGTTATGTCCATATATTTTAGAACAACCTGACCTGGAAGCTTTGCACCCGCTGATCAATAGTGTCTATTCGGCAGATATCGGTATCGGATATATTTTTATTTCAAACCTGCTTGCCAGTGCCCTCACAATTATCCTGCTGAGCAAGGAGTTGTTGCTATTCAATTTTGATATAGACTTCAGCCTGTTAAAACCTATGCTGAAATATGCTCTTCCTCTTCTTGTTGTCGGGCTGGCAGGGATGCTCAACGATTCGTTTGACAGGATCATTCTGAAACACTTGTTGCCGTATGGTGAAGAGCACAACAAATCGTTGTTGGGTATCTATGGTGCCAATGTAAAACTGGCTATGATCATGGCACTGGTCATCCAGGCATTTAAGTACGCTGCCGAACCTTTTTTCTTTTCACAAGCCAAAAAGGATGATGCCATGAATACTTATGCCGGGGTGATGAAGTATTTCGTCATTTTCGGTTTATTCGTCTTTCTGGGCGTAACGCTTTATATCCGTGTATTTGGAGTTGTATTTTTCGGGGGCCGCGGAGCCGAATACATGGCCGGCCTGGGTGTGGTGCCGGTATTGCTGATGGCCAACCTGTTTCTGGGTATCTACTACAACCTGTCGATCTGGTACAAGTTGCAGGACAAAACATTTTACGGGGCACTCATCAGTTTATCAGGAGTTGTAATCACGCTGGCTGGCAACCTGGTCTTTATCCGGTATTTTGACTACAATGCTTCTGCCTGGGCTAAATTTGCCTGTTATTTTATCATGGTCCTGATCTCCTATCGACTCAGCCGAAAATACTATCCGGTCAATTATCCGGTAGCAAGGATATTCTCCTACTTTTTGATAGCTGTTTTCCTTTACATGGCCCATCATTTCATTTTAGGTAACATCAATTTGAATCTTACTTCTGATATTCTTGTCAGCACATTTTTATTGATTACTTTTGTTGGTTTAACCATTCTGTTAGAATATAGAAATTTTAAAAATTGGTTTTCCCGGCAGGAGCAAATATGAAGAAAGGATTTTCGCGATTCAAACTGGTTTACGCAATCACTATACACCACGATTTGGGAAATACCATCGAAGCATTTAAGATAAGGCTTAATGCTGACGACAGCTTTTCCATGACATTTAGTAAAATCACCTCACAAAGCATCAATGAGGAAGAATATGAGGTGAGCGCTGTTGATCAGGAGATTATTGGGTTAATTTCAGAATATACCGAAAATGCCATTGTTGACCAGTTCTCAAAAAAGAACAGATATTTTCATGCATTCCTGGAAAAAGAATGGACGGATGAGCTATACGAAAAAAAGATCAGGCCTTTTATTGAAAGGCGGCTGGTACAGGTGATTAAGTTGATTTTAAAGAATAATATTCCGTTGTATTACAAAGGGGATAAAAATGAATTTTTCAATGAAACCCCTGTCAGGAATGATTCAAAACCGGCTGAAGTGTTTTTTAATTTCGACCGGAAAGAAGAAGAAATACAGTATTTTATCAATATTCACCAGGGAGATCATCAGATAAGCCTGTTGGAGAAAAGGTTCTGCATCCTGACCTACAAACCCTCCTACGTTTTGATTGATAACGACCTCTTAAGTTTCAGGGGCACTGTCAATTCGAGAAAGATACTGCCGTTTTTTACCAAAGAATATGTTTCTGTTGTAAAAAGTTTTGAACCAAAATATTTTAACAGTTTTATTAAAGCAACTGTCGCTGAGCAGGAAAATGTACATTGCATTGGATTTGATCTGGAAGAGATTGAAGAAACCCCAATTGCTGTGCTGGGTATTGATCTGGATATCGATACCAATCCGGTTATTCTTCTCTCATTCCGTTACGGTTCGGATGTTTTTGGTGCCGACAATGATAAACCTGCACACGTAGATGTGATTAACAAAGGTGATAACTACAAACTCATCAAAACAAAAAGAAATACCAAACAGGAGGATCAGTACAGAAAGTTTTTGAAGAGCCTCGGATTGGTATCAAAGGGAAAATACACTTTCGTTCCTAAGGATCAACCGGCTGAAGTACCTGAAGATATGGTCAGTTGGCTCAACAAGTATGCTGATGAACTGGCTGAAAAGAACTTTGAAATAAAAAGGGAGTTTAAAAAAAAAACCTATTTCACAGGAAAAACGGAACTCGTCATCGAAGTAAAAGATAAGATTGATTGGTTTGATGTACTGGCAACGGCCAGGTTTGGCGATTTTGTTGTTCCCCTTGTAAAACTCCGAAAGCACATCATGTACGGCAAGAGGGCATATCTGCTCCCTGATGGTAGTATTGGCGTCATTCCCGAAGAATGGATTACCAGTACCAAAGAGTTGCTGATGTTTTCAAAAACCGAGAAGGATAATCTAAGGGTTGAACGAAGTCATGCTCATCTGCTAAAGCCAGAGGGTAAGGAAAGTCCGGTTGATTTAAAAAAAAAACTAACTGACTATCACCAGGATGATAAACCGGCTGTTGCAGTCCCTAAAAATCTAAATGCCACCTTACGAGGATATCAATCAAAAGGTCTCGACTGGTTTTATTATCTCACCAAAAACAAGCTCGGCTGTTGTCTGGCAGACGATATGGGGCTTGGTAAGACCTTGCAGGCCCTGGCAATCTTGTTGAAATACAAAGAAGAAACGGAGGTACAGGCTGATGAAACAAACACTGTTCAATTGGATCTTTTTAACAGGAACCAGTTGTCGGAGTTCAGGAAACCAGCCCTGGTAGTTGTACCCACCTCACTTATTTTTAACTGGGTAAACGAAATTCACAAATTCGCCCCTTCACTTATGTACCATGTGCATTCAGGCTACAAGCGCAGCCAAACATCAAAGCAGTTTCACTTGTTTGATTTGATCATTACTACCTATGGCACATTGCGCAACGACCTGAACCTGTTTAAAAGCCAGCCATTAAGTTATGTGGTACTTGATGAAAGCCAGAACATTAAAAACCCGGCTTCCAAAATTTTTAAAGCCGTCATTTCGTTGGATGCTGAATTTAATATTGCCCTTACAGGAACACCTATTGAAAACAGCTTGTCTGACCTGTGGGCACAAATGAGTTTTCTGAACCCGGGACTCCTGGGTGAATTTGCCTGGTTTAAAAATAACTTCCAGCTACCCATTGAAAAGAACAGTGATGAGGTGCGAAAAGAAAAACTTAAAAAACTGATCCAGCCTTTTGTACTACGCAGGACAAAAGGGGAGGTGGCAAAGGAATTACCTGAGTTGTCTGAAAACATCAGGTTCTGTGAGATGACAGATAAGCAAAAGAAAATTTATGACAAAAGAAAATCATTGGTCAGGAATTCCCTTTATAAAAGTGTAGAATCATTCGACCCCAAGGGCCAGATGATTACTGTATTGAGAGGTTTGATGCAACTCAGGCAATTGGCCAATCATCCGTTGCTTCTTGATGAAAACTGGAATGAGCGGGAATCCGGCAAGTATGTGGAAGTCATTGAGTCGCTGGAAAACATTATTTCGGAGGGGCATAAGGTATTGGTGTTTTCCGCCTTCGAGAAGCTTTTGCTTATATTTAAGAACTATTTTGAAAAAAAAGGGACCGGTTATGCATTTATGAGCGGAAAGGTGATTGGAAGCAAGAGAAAACAAGTGGTTGAATCTTTTCAGAATAATCCGCGTACCAGCGTATTGCTTGCCACACTGAAAACCGGTGGTGTCGGCCTGAACCTGACAGCAGCAGAATATGTGTTTGTTGTGGATCCATGGTGGAATCCTGCCTCCGAACTTCAAGCCATCAACAGGGCTCACCGGATTGGGCAAAACAAAAATGTTTTTGCCTACAGATTTATCACGAGGGAAAGTATTGAGGAAAAAATACTGATGCTACAAGATAAAAAGAAGATGCTTGCCAGCGATTTTATCAACAACAATAATCCGTTAAGAAATATGCAACCCAATGAAATTGTTGAACTATTTGAATAAATGTTAATGATGGAAATCAAGATTGTAAATAAATCGGGGAACCCCTTACCGGCCTACGAAACCGAACATTCGGCAGGGATGGATATAAAAGCTTTCCTGACGACACCGGAGGTGATCGGGCCGGGTGAACGAAAGCTAATCCCAACAGGATTGTATGTCGAAATACCGGTAGGTTTCGAAGCACAGATACGCCCCCGAAGTGGGATGGCATTCAAATACGGCATTAGCATTCTGAATTCCCCTGGCACAATCGATGCCGATTACAGGGGGGAGGTCAGGGTACTCCTGGTCAACCACTCGCAGGAAGATTTTCTGGTTGAAAACGGGATGCGTATTGCGCAAATGATAGTAGCGAAGCATGAAAAGGTAGCATGGAAAGAAACTGACAACCTGAATGAAACAGCACGTGGAACCGGAGGTTACGGCCATACAGGCGAAAAATAAAGCAAATTGTATTTTTGCAAAATAACATAAAGCATATCTCGGAATGAAAGTGATCATACCAATGGCAGGGATGGGAAAGCGCATGAGGCCACATACCCTGACTACACCAAAACCCCTGCTGGCAGTAGCCGGCAAGCCCATTGTCGAAACACTGATCAATGATATTGCCCGTATGCTGGGCGGCCATATTGACGAAGTGGCTTTTATTATTGGAGATTTTGGAAAAGAAGTGGAAAAAAACCTGCTTGATGTTGCCCGAAAATTAGGCTACCCGGCAAAGATCTATTACCAAATGGAGGCCCTCGGTACTGCGCATGCCCTGGCATGTGCCGATCCTTCACTGGAGGGGAATGTTCTGGTGGCCTATGCCGATACCCTATTTCATACGGATTTTGTTATTGACCCGGAACAGGACGGATATATCTGGACAAAGGAAATTGTCGATCCCTCCCAGTTTGGAGTGGTTGTTACGGATGAGGATGATTATATCACTGCCTTTGTCGAAAAGCCGAAGGAACCAGTGTCGAATCTGGCCATCATAGGGATTTATTACTTTAAAAAAGGGGAGCAGCTCAGGGATGAGATTCACTACCTGCTCGACAACAATATTACCGGTAACGGGGAATACCAACTAACCGATGCCCTTGAAAACCTTAAAGCTAAAAGCGTCAGGTTCAAAGTTGCACGGGTTGACGGGTGGTTTGATTGCGGCAACAAAGACGCGATGGTTGAAACCAATGAGAAAATCCTGAAATTGAGCGAAAAAGAAAACCGGGTTGACAGTAGTGCAGTGGTTGAAAATTCAAAAATAATCCAGCCTTGTTTTATTGGCAGGAATGTCAGGATCACTGACTCCACAGTCGGGCCATATGTATCTGTCTCGGATGGAACAGTTATTGAGCAATCCAGGCTCGAATCAAGCATTGTGTATGCCGGTTCAACCCTGAAAAATTGTAAAATCAGCCATTCCATGATTGGAAGTTTCACCCATATTGAAAACATCAAAAGCAAGGATCTAAGCCTGGGCGACTATTCGCAGCTTAAAGGCCAGTCATGAAAAAGTTTTTATTAGCCATATTAATTGCCGGTTCATTTTATTCGTGCCGCAATGTCAAAGAGATAACCCAAAGCGGCCCACCCTGGCAGATGATGGGGCAGGTAGATATGGTAGAAATCAACACCAATGCCCTGCTGGTAGATGCCATTAAGGAGGATATGGTCAACAACAATAGCCGTCTGGCCATCTCCAAGTTACAACGGGCACTCAAACAGGATCCGTCAAACGCAACCTTGTTATTCAAACTGGGTGAAATATATTACAAAACAGGCAGGATAGCAGAATCCGTCAATGTTTTGGAGAAGGCCATTACCCTGGCTCCCGATAATAAATGGAACTACATCCTGCTGGCTGATGTTTATAAAAGCCGCAAAGATTATGACAATGCCATCCGGGTGATGGAGCAGCTGGTACAACTGGTACCTGCCAATCCGTTTTATTACCAGGATATTTCAAACCTGTACCTGATGACGGGAAATCCGCAGAAAGCTTTGAAAACACTGGATATGATGGAGAAGGAATTTGGAGTTGGGGCGGAAATCTCAGAAGCTAAAAAAAGGATTTACCTGGCGATAAACAAGCCCGGGAAAGCAGCTGTTGAATTGGAAAAACTGATTGAAGCTTTTCCCGGAAATACAGACTACATGCGCAACCTGGTTGACCTGTATATGGCCATGGGCAATAAAGAAAAAGTTATCCAACTCCTGGAAAAGATGCTTGAAGCTGACCCCAATGACGGGGAGGCCATGCTGATGCTGGCAGATTATTATTTCAGACAGGGAGATACCCTAAACAGCCATTCCTTTGCGCGAAAAGCTTTTGCCAATCCGTATGTGGAGCTGGAACCCAGGATGAAATACCTGATGATCAACTATCTTCAAAAAGAGATCAATGAAAAAAATGTAGATTTTGTTCTTGAACTCAGTGACAGGCTTGCAAAAGACTATCGGGGGAATGCACAGGTACTTGCTTTCAGGGGAGATGTGTATTACAGCATGAATGAAGACGACAGCGCACTGGCCAATTATACCAATGCATTGAAATATGAAAAAAACCTGGTTTTGCTGTGGCAAAAAGTAATTTCCATCCAATTCGAAAAATCACAGTTCGAAGAATCAAAGGCTACTGCCCATGAAGCACTGGATTATTTTCCGGCAAGTGCCATCATTTACCTTTACCTGGGACTGTCCGAAAACAGGCTGAAAGAATATGACAATTCGGTCAGACATTTCAAAAATGGCCTTGACTTTTGTGGTGATAACGATAAACTCAAACTGCAGTTTTATTTCAACCTCGGGGAGTTGTACAACAGCCTGAAGGATTACACTAATTCGGACAGGTATTTCGACAAGGTGCTGGAAATTGACCCAAAGGATCAACTTACGCTGAACAACTATGCCTACTATCTTTCGTTGCGGAAGGAAAACCTGGACAAGGCCGAAATGATGTCAAAAAAAGCCCTTGAAAATGACCCGGGCAATCCGGCTTATCTGGATACCTATGGCTGGATACTTTATCTGAAAGGTGACTTTGACCAGGCAGCGAAATATGTGGAACAGGCTCTTGAAAAGAAAAAGTGGGATGCTGAATTACTGGAACACCTCGGAGATATTTATTACCGGCTTGACAGGGTTGACGAGGCTGTAGAACTTTGGGAAAAGGCTAAGAAAAAAGGTAGCGTTTCGCCCGATATTGATAAAAAGATACATGACAAAAAACTGTATGAATAAATACGGTTGGCTGATAGTGGCTCTCCTGTTTCTGCAGAGTTGCCATATTTTCAGAAAAGTAGTCCCGATTTCTGAAGCAAAGCAGTTCGACAAACTGGTTGAAAAAGCTATCAGCAACGAGCCGGTATATCATACCTTTAAGGCTAAAACCAAAATTCATGTTACGACCAAGGATTTGGATCAGAATGCTACCCTCTACTTGCAGGTCGTGCATGATTCTATCATCTGGGGTTCTGTAAGGTACCTGTTTGGTATTGAGGTGATGAGATTTTACATCACACCCGATTCGGCCGTTATGATGGATAAGTTCAGGCAGCAATACTCCGTCATGCCGTTTTCGGAAATAGTACAAATGACAGGGATCAAAGGGCTTGATTTGCACCAAAAGTCCTTCAGTCAGGTCCTGGCCTGTG
>CAZVAY010000110.1:0-8241 GCA_964625265.1 uncultured Sphingobacteriales bacterium
TTGCTGAGCACTGTAAAATCAAATGAAGCGCTACTGCAGGTATGTTATACAGGACAACAGGAAATTACTGGTTCAACAGATGTCACAGAAAACAATGTATATTGGTACTCCGTAAAGAATAACAGTAATTATTCATATAATTGGTATATTGAAGGTGGAAATATTCTTTCTGGCAATATATCCAATAGCATACAAGTTCAGTGGGGTCAAAAAGGTACCGGATTATTAAAGTTGGCAGTGTCCGAAAGTAACTGTCCTGCTGATACAACCGCTTTGCTTATTAACATCAAGGCAAGCTCAACTCCTGAAAATGACTTAACAGGTATTTTTCTGAATAATCTTGTCCATGATCGTATGTTTATTTACCAGAATACTAATATGCAGAATTTCAGGTTAAGAATCTTTGACATAACAGGCCATGTAATAGAGGAATTCCACACCCTGAATAATAATTCAGTCTATCTGGGCAACCTGAAAGCCGGGATATATGTTATTCAATTTTCAGATTCGAAAAATGTATATTGGGGGAAAATATTAAAGGATTAATAACTATATAATAAAATAAACACAACTTAATCGGGAACTTGACCTCTAAGGATAAACTACTTCCCAAGGTATATTAACACTCCTTAACTTTCTTTAACAGTTATATACACATTTTGTTGTAACATTTTCTGTTACCCTGTCGTCCAATGGGCAACTTAAACATTTGAACAATCACTTAAACTTAAACATTATGAAAACCAAAATTTTCTCTCTCTTTCTGATCAGCATCTTCGCCTTCGGTGCAGCATTCGCTGATGGAAATGAAAAAACGGCTACAAGCCAAAGCAAAGCAGTTGGAACCTACATTATGAAACACATTGATTATCCCGGTTTTGCCATCGAAAATGACATTGAGGCTGAAGTCAGGGTAAGCTTCACCGTCAACAAAGATGGTTCGGTTAATGTGATACAGGCTAACTGTGTCAACAAGGAATTGCTTAAATATTTTCTTGATAAGATGGAAAATATCAAATTCAGCCCGGACCTGGCGGAAAACGGTAAGGTTTACAACTTCAAGTACAAATTTGAGCTTCTGTAAAATCTAGTTTAACAATAGTTTAAAAAAGTTTGAACTTTGTTCTGATCCCCTGTTTTTACAGGGGATCTTTTTTGTCCGAATATTAATCCCGGTTTTGATTATGAAAGATTCTCATTTTTTCGTCCAGACATTTGTCTTTCATGAGCAATTGCCAGTACAAAGTCTGTTGATTTTTTTAGGTTAAATGTTTTAATTTCGTCCTGTTTTTTGTTGAACAGATAAACGTATATAGATGCCTTTATTATCAGAAAAAGCAGGATGGATGCCTGCATCCCCCATTCGAAAACTTGTTCCTTTTGCTGAAGCAGCGCAAAAAAAAGGAATAAAAATCTATCACCTGAATATTGGTCAGCCCGATATTGAAACCCCCGAAGAATACTGGCATGCTATCAAGAATTACCAAAATAAAGTTCTTGAATATTCTCACTCCGCAGGCAATGAAAGCTACAGGCGGAAGCTTGCAGGCTATTACCAACGATATGGCATTGAGGTTGACCATACCCAGATAGTCGTAACCAACGGAGGAAGTGAAGCAGTCCTGTTTGCTTTATATTCCTGTCTCAATCCCGGTGACGAGATCATTATCCCCGAGCCGTTTTATACCAATTACAACAGCTTTGCTATCACGTGCGGTATAAAAATCATTCCGGTAACTGCAAAAATTGAAGATGGATTTGGCCTGCCACCCATCAGTGAGTTTGAAAAACTCATCAGCCCCCGTACCAAAGCCATTATGATCTGTAACCCCAACAACCCAACCGGATACCTTTATTCGGATGAGGAGTTGGAACAGCTCAGGCAGATAGTGCTTAAACACGACCTTTTCCTGTTTTCAGATGAGGTTTATCGCGAAATGGTGTATGACAATAAAGTTCATAAATCCATCCTGACGCTGAATGGCCTGGAGCAACATGCGGTAGTGCTTGATTCCATTTCGAAACGTTACAGTGCATGCGGTGCCAGGGTAGGAGCCATTGTTTCACGAAACGCAGCAATAATGGACTCAGCACTTCGTTTTGGGCAGTCAAGGTTGTGCCCACCCACTTTGGAGCAGGCCGGTGCAGAGGCAGCCATTGATGTCCCGGACTCCTATTTTGCTCAGGTTATTGAAGAATATAAATCGAGGCGTGACCTGATGGTGGAACGGCTGAACAACATGGAAGGGGTTGTCTGTCCGAACCCAGGTGGTGCTTTTTACGCTATTGTCAGGTTACCTGTAGATGATTCCGAAAAATTCTGCCGGTGGATACTTGAATCGTTTGAATATAAAAAACAAACGGTGATGATGGCCCCGGCTCCCGGTTTTTACGCAACAAAAGGTCTGGGCAAAAATGAAGTCAGAATAGCTTATGTCCTAAAAAAAGAAGACCTGGCAAAAGCCATGAACACACTTGAAGTGGCCCTGGAAAAATATCCCGGCCGGAAATTGTATTAAGATATTTTCAGGATTTTTGGGTGTGGTAATTCTCCTAAAAACCAGTCATCATTCAATGACATAAGTAAACATATAGCCATCAAACTTTTCGTACCTGACATTAAATCGCCCGTTGTGTTTATAATCAATGATGGAAGCCGTTAGAGAACCCTCTTTCCTGTAGTCAAAAGGCTCAATCATGATATTGTCCTTAAAGTGAAGATGTTTCTTCCCGTTAAGTTTAAAAATAGATTCCTTGGTGCACCAATAAACATAAAGTTTTTCGATTTCGTTTTCAAAGGAATCGAAATGGGTTAGTTCTTCTTCATTGAGGAACTTTGTAGCAATTTTAACAATGACCGGTTTTATTTTTTCAATATCAATACCCACTCTTTTTTTACTAATGATAACAGATGCGTAGTCATACGAATGTGTAATTGACATTTCGTAGTCAAAATTAATCAAAACAGGTTTACCATGTTCATCTTCATTAACCTCAATAAAATCGGAGGTATTGATCAGTGTTCTCAGTAATACCCTGCTACCCAGCCAGTGGAGGTTTCTTTTTCCTTTGTTCAGCGAATTGTAAAAATCAAATTCCAATTGGTTGAGTTGCAGGCGTGCTTCGAGGTCCTCAATGGATTCTTCCACCCTCCAAATACCAATTTTGGTATCAAAATCTTCTTTTCGAAATAGAACAAGGCTCATAATTTTCGTAAAAAAATTAAAGTTTACTTTCAATAAGTGAACTTTTCAAGGATATTTAAAGATAAAAAAAATATTATATTCCTTGTAAAAAAATATAAAATCTTGTAGGTTTGAGCACTTGTGAAACCCATAACATAATGAAATAAACAGATATGGAAAGGATCTTAGTTGTAGGATGTGCCGGTCAAATCGGCTCGGATCTCGTCCCTGCACTCCGAAAAATATATGGCAATGATAATGTTGTTGCTTCTGATATTAAAACTTCGCCAACAACGGAAGAACTTACTGCTTCAGGCCCATTTGAAACGCTGGACATCATGAATTCGTCACGGCTGGGTGAAATTGTAAGGAAATACAAGATTACACAGGTTTACCATCTTGTGGCCATGCTCTCTGCTTTGTGTGAAAAAAGTCCTCAGCGGGCATGGAACCTAAATATGAACAGCTTGTTTCATGTCCTTGACCTGGCCAGGGAGAAAAAGATGAACCGGGTATTCTGGCCCAGTTCAATTGGCGCATTTGGCCCATCAACGCCCAAACAGAATACGCCACAACAAACCGTCATGGAGCCTAATACAGTATACGGGATCAGTAAAATGGCCGGTGAACGTTGGGTAGAATATTTTTGGAATAAATACAAGGTTGATACACGCAGTATACGCTATCCGGGTTTGATAAGTTATAAGACAGAACCCGGTGGAGGGACAACCGATTATGCAGTTGATATTTTTTACGAGGCTATTAAACATAAGGAGTACACCAGTTTTCTAAAAGAAGACACGGCTTTGCCTATGATGTTTATGAGTGATGCTGTGAGAGGCACCATAGAATTAATGGAAGCACCGGCCGAAAAAATCAGTATCCGATCATCTTACAACCTGAATGCATTAAGTTTTACTCCTGCAGAACTGGCAGAAGAGATCAAAAAACATATTCCTGAATTTAACATCAAATACAAAATTGATTTTCGTCAGGCTATTGCCGATTCCTGGCCTGCCAGTATTGATGATGCCAAAGCCAGGGAAGACTGGAACTGGAAACCGGATGTTGACCTGAGAGCCATGGTAAAGATCATGCTTGAAAAGATCAGAATTAAGCTGGGTCAATGAGTCATATGCTCCCGGAACATAAAATAGCCTGTTTCAGAGATTCAGTGATGTTTTCGAATTGGAAGCTCTTTTAAACCTTTTATCAATTAGCTTTATCTTTGCACCAGAATGAGCTTAGATGAAACGTCTTTTTTACTACATTTTCACTGTTTACGCAATTATCCTTTTTATTGGAGTTCTCCTTATTGTATTTCCTGTATATGCCATCGCATTTCTAATCTTTCCCGTTAAGGCTGACAAGCGTCTTTATCCGCTCACCCGTTTATGGGGTTCCAGCCTGCCCGTTTTATATTTTGTCAGGCTTGTAAAACATTATGATTTCAAACCTGAAAAAGGCAAACAATATATTTATATTGCCAATCACCGGTCCATGTTCGATATTCCTGTTACCGCCCGCTTTATTCCGTCTCATTTTCGATTTTTAGCAAAAAAATCGCTCACACGGATTCCGCTTTTTGGGTTGATCATCAGGGGAATCTGTATCATGGTTGACCGGTCTAGTTTAACAGATAAAGGAAGAAGTTTCGATAAAATGAAACAAACCCTGATGGAGAGAAGCTCAGTACTTATTTACCCGGAAGGAACACGCAATAAGTCAGGAGGTGACCTGGGAGAATTTCAAAACGGGGCCTTTCGCCTTGCCTTAGAAACTGGCACGCCCATAATTATTCTGACTCTTTGGTCCACATCACAGATATTACTCAAAGATAAATTCTGGCAGCTCCGGCCCGGGAAAGTTGATTGTTATGTTTCAGGGCCGGTTGAACCCGGTAACGAAACCATTTCAAGTCTGAAAGCAAAATGCGAGAAAATAGTGCTTCACAACATTGCTCTTTCAAAAAATGATGCAAATTAAACCAGGGCTTCTATCTTTGCATTGAAAACTCATGCTAATGAAAAAATTTGCATCCAGGGAGAAACTTTTAAAATCAATTCGAAATGCCCAGTTTAAAGCCGGTAAAAATGAAGTTGAGGTTGTTGAAACACATGAATCAATTTTCCCTCCCGAGAAAAGTTCATTAGCCGAGAAGTTCGCTTATGAATTCAACAATGTCAGTGGTAAATTTATTTATTGTAATAATACAGGAGATTTTTTATCTCAATTGAATTTATTGGCAAAAGTCCGGAAATGGTCAAATATATTTACTACAGAATCACATTTTCAGAACCTTGGTGAGACAATAAACACCCCAATCATCAACAATCTGGATGAATATAGTATTGCCGATGCCGGGCTAACAACCTGCGAAGGACTCATTGCCAGAACCGGAAGCATTATTGTTAGCAGCGGGGTTGAAAAGTCGAGGACACTAAGTGTTTATCCTCCGGCACATATTGTTGTTGCTTACAGAAACCAAATCTATTTTGACCTGAAAGAGGCAATATCAGATTTCAAACAAAGATATGGGCAGAAATACCCATCCATGCTTTCCATCATTACAGGGCCAAGCAGGACAGCCGATATTGAGAAAACCCTGGTACTCGGAGCTCACGGACCCAAGGACTTATTCTGTTTTTACATCAATGAATACCTCTCCAACTAATATCTATTTTGCTTCCGATATGCACCTGGGCGCACCAGGTCATCAGGCGAGCCGGGTTCGTGAAGGTTTACTTGTCGCCTGGCTTGACTCCATCAAATCTTCTGCAAAATGTATTTACCTTCTTGGTGATATATTCGACTTTTGGTTTGAGTATAAAAAAGTAGTACCCAAAGGCTATGTCAGGTTATTGGGTAAACTGGCTGAGCTAACAGACAAAGGTGTCGAAATCATTATTTTCAGGGGAAATCACGATTTATGGTTCAAAGATTATTTTCAACAGGAACTGAATATTCCAGTTTATCCCGAACCGGTAATTAAAACTTTTGGGACTAAAACATTTTATATTGCCCATGGTGACGGGCTTGGCCCTTCCGATCGTGGATATAAGTTATTAAAAAAAGTATTTTTGTTTCCTTTCAATCAATGGCTGTTCAGGTGGTTTCATCCTGACCTCGGTATTGGCCTGGCAAATTTTTTCAGCGCAAAAAGCAGGGGTTACAATATCAACAACCCAACCCCATTTCTGGGAGAAAAAGAATGGTTGGTACGTCATGCCAGGGATATTTTAAAGACACAAAAAATAGATTTTTTTATCTTCGGGCACCGCCATGTGGCAACAGAAATGCAACTGGACGAGCACGCCACTTATATAAACCTGGGTGACTGGATCACCAATTTCACATATGGAGTATTTGACGGCACAAATTTCAAACTTGAAAAGTACAGCCGGTAACCACAATTAAATTCGTTGATAAAATCATAAATTTGCAGACCTGAAAACAGGCTATTCATTTTGAATTAACCAATATTTACCCATGGATTTACTGGAAAAGCTGGAAGAGATTAAAAACAGATGGGACAACATTGCCGAACAACTATCTGATCCGGATATTATTTCCGATCAAAAAAGATACATTCGTCTGAACAAGGAATATTCAGAATTATCTGATATCATTGAGGTATACAAAGAGTTCAAAAATCTTGTCAGCAATATTAACACAAATAAAGAGATAATTGCCAATGACAAAGACCCCGAAATGAGGGAAATGGCCAAAATGGAATTGGATGAACTTCTTGCTAAAAGGCCTGAAATAGAAGAACGAGTCAAATTAATACTGGTACCTGCCGACCCTGCTGACAACAAAAATGCTATTGTTGAAATAAGAGCAGGAACCGGAGGTGACGAAGCCAGCATATTTGCCGGTGACCTTTTTAAGATGTATGAAAAGTTTGCTGACAAAAACAATTGGAAAGTAGAAGTCGTGGACTTCAACGCGGGCACCAATGGCGGCTTTAAAGAAATTGTATTCAACCTTTCCGGGAAAAAAGTCTATGGCATAATGAAATATGAATCGGGCGTACACCGGGTACAACGTGTTCCGGTGACCGAAACCCAGGGGAGGGTTCATACTTCTGCTGCTTCTGTTGTGGTATTACCCGAAGCTGATGACCTGGAAATTGAAATCAAAGAATCGGATATAAGGAAAGATACCTACTGTTCATCGGGCCCGGGCGGCCAATCAGTAAATACTACCTATTCGGCTGTCAGGCTTACACATATTCCGACAGGTATAGTAGCCACTTGCCAGGATCAAAAATCACAGATTAAAAATTATGACAAAGCCCTGAAAGTACTGAAAGCCAGGATTTATGAAATTGAGTATAAAAAATACCTGGATGAAGTTTCATCAAAGCGTAAAACCATGGTATCTACAGGTGACAGGTCAGCCAAGGTACGTACGTACAATTACCCCCAGGGACGTATAACCGACCACAGGATTGGCATGTCTATTTATAACCTTCCCGACTTTATGGAAGGGAATATTAGTGAAATGATTGATGCCCTGCAAGTAGCTGAAAATGCAGAAAAACTTAAAGAAGGGGTGATGTACGAAGACTAAGTTAATTCAAGTGGAATCCACCTCTTGCACATTATTCCCCAGCTTATCCCTAAAACAATACCCAGGTTGGCACCGGCAAAAACATCCAGCGGATAATGTACTCCGACATAAACCTGTGCATAGCTAATCAATGCAGCCCAAAGAAACAAAGCAGCAAAAGTCCATTTCCATTTTCCTGAGAAATGAACAATCAGGTAAAATGCGAGTGCAAAATGGTTGGTGGCGTGTGAGGAAGGAAAACTGAATGATTTTCCGCATCGAACCAACGACCGTACAAAATCATGCATATAAGGATCGGCACAAGGCCTCAGCCTGCCAACCCATGGCTTGATTATATGACTGCTTAGCTGGTCGGAAACAGATATTAAAATAATAATTGCCACCAAATGCCATATACCCTTACCTTTAAAATTTATGGCCAGCCAGGAGATAAGAAAGATATAAAACGGGAGCCAAAAATACTTGTTTCGTACCATTGGCA
>CAZVAY010000111.1:0-8213 GCA_964625265.1 uncultured Sphingobacteriales bacterium
GAAAAGAAAAAGGAACAAGCAGAAACAATAGAGAAAGTTGAAATTGTAGAGCAGGAGCCAGCAAAGGAAACCAGAGTCGAAGAAAAAGAAGCCAAAAAAGCAAAAGCCCCGGAAGCAGAAGAAGTAAAAACCCCGGAAAAGAAAACCAAAGAATCCACAAAAGATAAAGAAGTTGTTCAGCCGGAACCATCGAAAGAAAAAGTTGAAGAAAAACCGAAGCCAAAAGACAGCAAGGAAGAAAAAGATAATGGAATGGGCTTAACGATTCTGGGCACTATTGATGTTGAAAAATTCAAAAAAGAAAAGAAAAAACCCAAACCGGTTGCCTCAACATCAGACCCGTCCTCCATTAAGAAAAGAAGAAGAAGAAAGCTGGTTAGAAAAGATACTAAACCAGGAACTTCTGGAGCAAAAGCAGGAAAGAAAGGAAGTAAAAAAGAAGAACCCAACGAAAAAGAGATCAAAGAACAGATATCTGCTACACTGGCTAAGCTTACCGCCAAACAACAAGGCTCAACAACAGGAAGGGCAAAAATAAAAAGAAAGAAAAAGCTCGAACAAAAAGAAAAAGCGGAATTTGAAGGACAACAGCCCGAGGAAAGCAAAAAACTGGAAGTAATTGAATTTATTACCGCCAACGAACTGGCCAACTTAATGGATGTGTCGGTAACAGAGGTAATAACCGTTTGTATGAACCTGGGTTTAATGGTTAATATCAACCAGCGGCTTGATGCGGAAACTATTACTATTGTGGCTGATGAATTCGGATTTGATGTTGAATTCAAACAAGAAGCTATTGATGAGCCCGAGCTGGAAGAAGAGGATAACCAGGATAAGGTTGTTGGACGGGCGCCTGTTGTTACAATAATGGGCCACGTAGACCACGGTAAGACATCATTGCTTGACTTTATCCGGAAATCACGTATTACAGAAGGAGAAGCCGGTGGAATTACACAACATATTGGCGCTTACGAAGTATTTATGCCCGATTCAGGCAAAAAGATAGTTTTTCTGGACACACCCGGACACGAGGCGTTTACCTCCATGAGGGCAAGGGGTGCAAAAGCCACTGATATTGTAATTATTGTTATTGCTGCCGATGATAGTGTGATGCCCCAGACAAAAGAGGCGATAAGCCACGCACAGGCTGCCGGTGTGCCCATGTTGTTTGCCATCAATAAAATTGATAAAGATGGTGCAAACCCTGAAAGGATCAAAGAGCAATTAGCAGAAATGAACCTGCTTGTTGAAGACTGGGGGGGGAAATATCAGTGTGAGGAAATTTCGGCAAAAAAGGGATTAAATATTGACTCGCTGCTTGAAAAAGTTTTATTGGAAGCCGAAATGCTCGAACTAAAAGCCGATCCGGAAAAACGAGCTATTGGTACCGTCATTGAAGCAACCCTCGACAAAGGGAAAGGAATTTCCACCAATGTGCTTGTTTTATCGGGAAGGTTAAAAATAGGAGACGCTGTACTTGCCGGAGCTTTTTACGGAAAAGTAAAAGCCATGGTCAACGGAAAAGGCGAAAAACTTAAAAAAGTAGGACCCTCGACCCCTGTTGAAATTCTGGGTTTTGACGGAGCTCCAACTGCCGGAGACAAATTTTATGTTGCCGAATCGGAACAGCAGGCTAAAGAAATTGCAACCAAGAGAAAAAGACTCCTCCGCGAACAGGGTATTCGTGCCACCAAACACGTTACTCTTGATGAGATAGGCCGGAGAATCGCTCTCGGCAATTTCAAGGAGCTTAATGTTATTTTGAAGGGTGACGTGGATGGATCGGTTGAAGCCCTTTCAGACTCGCTTCAAAAGCTGTCAAACGAAGAAGTTCAGGTCAACATCATTCACAAAGGTGTGGGGTTGATTTCCGAATCGGATGTATTACTGGCATCTGCTTCTGATGCGGTAATCATTGGTTTCCAGGTTAGGCCTTCGCTTCAGGCAAGGAAAATGGCCGAAAACGAACAAATTGACATTAGAACCTACTCTGTGATCTATGATGCAATTGAAGAGCTGAAAGCAGCTATTGAGGGCCTTCTTGCCCCAACCGAAGAAGAAAAAATCGTTTGTAACGTTGAGGTCAGGGAAGTATTTAAGATAACCAAGGTGGGTACCATTGCCGGGTGCAAGGTATTAGATGGAAAAATAAGCCGAAACACACGGGTAAGATTGCTGAGGGAAGGTGTAGTGATCTATACCGGGGATATATCCTCCCTGAAAAGATTTAAGGACGATGTAAAAGATGTAAGTGCGGGATATGAATGCGGGGTTTCTGTCCAGAACTTCAATGATATCAAACCCGGAGATATTCTTGAGGGATTTGTTATTGAAGAAATAAAAAGAAAGCTCTGATTTTAACCCATTCTTTTTTGGTTTTACGAAAAGAGCTATCTTTCGTAAAAAATCCTGAGATATGCCAAAGATAGATTTTCCGGTAAACCCTATCAGGGAGTGTGCCTATACACCGGATGAATTATATGATAAAATTGATTTAGACAATCCGGACAGCATAACCGAAACTCTGGATTTTCGTGCATACCGTGATTTTATCATACACGGTGGTGCATTCCCCAACAGTTATTATACCGGCATGATGCGGTCGCTCCATGATTTTTCGATATGGAATTCAGTTCAGGAGGTCATGGAAACAAACAAATTAATTGGTATCATGGGCGGGCACAAAATGAAAAGGGATGTAAAGGGGACCTATATGACCATTGTCCGGCTTGCCTGGCGTCTCAGCCGCGAAGGTTATATGCTCAGCAGTGGAGGCGGCCCCGGGGCTATGGAGGCTACACATGTCGGAGCCTGGTTTTCAAATTATCCTGAAGAAATTCTGGAAGAAGCTACCGGACAACTTGCCACTGTGCCCGAAATGCCAAAAAACCTCGGTAATTTCATTTTACATGATGGCTCTTTCCGGCAAGAGATAGCAAGGGATCTGTTCCGTTTTTTAAAACCGGCATTTAAGCTATTGAATGAATATCCTGATGGGGGCAATAGCTTATCAATACCAACCTGGCTTTATGGCCATGAACCATCGACACCCTTTGCTAAAACGATTGCCAAGTACTACCAGAACAGTATTCGGGAAGACGGGCTGCTTACTGTTGCCAAATATGGTATCATTTATACAGAGGGAAAAGCAGGAACCATACAGGAAATATTCCAGGATGCAACGCAAAACTTTTATGAAACGGTAGACTTTTTCAGCCCCATGGTATTTCTGGGTAAAAAGTTCTGGACAGAAGATTACCCCGTTAAGAAGGTTCTCGACAAACTGATGACTGCAGATCAATGTAAAAAATACCTGCTCTATTCAGATGACGAGGACGAAATAGTAGAATTTCTTAAGAGCTTTAAGCCGGAACCATCCGTCCCGAATGAATAAAGGCCTAGTTTATCACCGGCAGCGAAGAATATTCCCTTGAATAATAAAGCATTTGCTCTTTAAAATTGGCAGGATATTCTATTTTTATGTTCGTAATTTTATCACCGTCAACAACCGGAACATATTTAGGGTTGATAAATCCCCCGTAAGGGGCAATATCAAGCTTGTTAAACCTTTCCAGGACTTCATTATGTAAAACAGGGTCAACCTTAACACCATATTGCTCAACCAATTCCTTTCCGGCTTCAAAATCACCGGTAGATTTAATACGCTGAACTTCTTTAAGCAACCGGCCAAACAACACCCGTAATTGCTGGTAGTCGTTAATGACAAAATAGGTCTTGCCATCACGTACTTTTTTCACAATTACCGAATCAGCTTGTCCTTTTTCGTAAACCCATCCGGCAATAAGCTGGCGGTTACGCATATGTGATTCCTCAATGTTCTTCCCGGGTTCAATTCGCTTGAGCTGAGTCATCAGACCATTGCGAATGTAACCGTTATATTCGGCTTTGGCAGCCTCAAGGGAAGGTATCAGGCCCAACTCCACCATTTTTTCATCCATGATATAATAAAGGGCAAATAAATCTGCCCGGGCTTCTTCAAGGGCAGAGCCGTAGTTTTTAAGCGCATCGTCTTTTACTCCCGGGGCCAACTGTCCGCTACCATGCCCGAGACATTCGTGAAGATCAGTGGTTATATTGCCAACCAGGTAGCCATATTTTTTGGAGAGTTCAACCTCTTCGGGCGACCAGGCAAATTCTTCAATAAAACCATTTCCCTGGCCGGCTTTATCATAGGAATAGGTAATATTGTCAATCGTTACCGATTTGGAACCATATTCTTTCCTGATCCAGTTGGCATTGGGCAGGTTAATACCAATGGGTGTGGTGGGATAACAATCACCGGCCAAAATAGCTACTGTAATCACTTTAGCACTTACCCCGTTCACCTCTTCTTTTTTAAATTCGGGGTCAACTGGCGAATTGTCTTCAAACCATTGTGCATTAGCGCTGATGATTTCGGTTCTTTTTGTTGCTTCATTGTCTTTAAAATTAACCAATGCTTCCCAGCTTCCTTTCATGTCCAGCGGGTCACCATAGGTTTCGGTAAAACCGTTTACAAAATCCACTTGCGGAGTCAGGTCTTTTAACCAAAGAATATTGAACTTGTCAAAAGTTTTCAGGTCGCCTGTTTTGTAGTAATCAATGAGCATTAGGATACTTTCTTTCTGGGTTTCTGTTTCTGCAACGGTTGCAGCTTTTTCAAGCCAGAAAATGATCTTTTCAATGGCAGGGCCATACATACCCCCCAGGTGGTAAACCCGCTCTTCAATTACACCCGATTCTTTGGTCAGTTTGGAATTCAGGCCAAACGAAACAGGTTGTGAGTCAAGTTCGTCAATATGGCCTTTGTTATACAGCTCAACTTCAGGTTCGGCCAGGTATTCATAAAAATTGTTGGCAGATTGTTTTACCTTATCTGCATCCGGGTCGAGGTTTACTCTTTTTGCTGCCACATCCGGGTTAAAAATAATTTCAACAAGAATGTTTTTAAACTCGGCTATTCCCAGGCCATTAAATTTGGGAAAACCATCACTTTCGGAATTATCAAGTAATTCGTTGAAATATTCAGGGCTGATGGCCGGGATAAACTTATCTGTTGAATAATGGTGATGAATGCCTTTGGAAAACCAAACTCTTTTAACATACACCATAAAGTTTTTCCAATCCTCAGTACTTCTGTCACCGCTATATGTTGAGACAATATTCTCAAGGGTTCTTTTGATCAAAAGGTTGTATTTATAGTTTTGATCCCAGGTAATTTCATCACCCCAAAGGGCTGCCTGACTAAGGAAGTAAACAAGTGTTTTTTGCTGAAGGCTCAGGCTGTCGAAACCAGGAACCTGGTATCGCATGACCTTAAGGTCAGCAAATTTTTCAACCAGGTAAGTAAAAGTGTCTTCCCCGCCAGCTACGGGCTGTTGGGCGGTTTTGTCATTTTGGCTACACGATGCCAAAATTCCGGAAAAAAGGAACATTGCGGCAATAATTTTAAACTGTTTCATAAAAATCTGATTAATATTTAAAGCTATTTGGTTTTCATTTTAGCCCAGGTATCACGTAGCGGAACCGTGCGGTTAAACACTATTTTTCCGGGTCCCGTATCAGGATCAACGCAGAAGTATCCGATCCGCTGGAACTGGAAGTGTTCAAAAGGTTTAACATCCTTTAGCACAGGTTCGGCTTTGGCAGATACAATACGTAAAGATTCAGGGTTAAGATAATCAATAAATGTTTTCCCCTCTTCGGTGCTGTCCGGGGTTTCGTGGGTAAACAAGCGGTCATAAATGCGCACTTCTATATCCGTGGCTTGATTTTCGGGTACCCAATGAATGGTACCCTTTACTTTTCTTACAGAGCCAGAACCACTTTTGGTGTCGGGGTCATAGGTGCAATATATCTCCGAAACTCGGCCGTTTTGGTCAGTTTTGTAATCCTCGCATTTGATGATATAGGCGCCTTTCAACCTGACCTCCCGCCCTGGTGCAAGGCGGAAAAATTTCTTGGGTGGCTCGATGCTAAAATCATTTCTTTCAATCCATAGGTTGTTGCTAAAGGGAATAAGCCTTGTTCCCATACTTTCGTCTTCGGGGTTATTGACCAGTTCAAGTTCTTCGACTTTGCCCGCGGGCCAGTTTGTTATCACAAGTTTTACGGGATCTAGTACAGCAAAGACACGGGCAACACTTTTGTTCAGGCTTTCCCTGACCGAGTGTTCAAGAAGGGCAACATCAATCAGGTTGTCACGCTTGGCAATACCCACACGTTCGGCAAAATTCCGAATGGATTCCGGTGTATATCCGCGCCTTCTGTAGCCGGAAATTGTAGGCATACGTGGATCATCCCAGCCCGTCACGTGGCCTTCAGAAACCAACTGTAAAAGCTTTCGTTTGCTCATAACCGTATAAGACAGGTTTAGCCGGGCAAATTCAATTTGCCTGGGCCTGTAATCTGTTTCAATGAGTTGGTCCAGAAACCAATCATAAAGAGGACGGTGAACTTCAAATTCAAGTGTACAGAGTGAATGTGTTATACCTTCCAGGTAATCGGACTGCCCGTGGGCAAAATCATACATCGGGTAAATACACCATTTGTTCCCGGTTCGGTGATGATGGGCTTTTTTGATCCGGTATATGGCCGGGTCCCGCATATGCATATTAGGCGATTCCATTCCTGTTTTTGCCCTGAGGACCTTTGAGCCATCTTCGAATTCGCCATTTTTCATTCTTTCAAACAAATCCAGGTTTTCCTCTATGCTGCGGTTTCTGTATGGGCTTTCAATTCCCGGGGTAGTGGGCGTACCCCGTGTTGCTGATATCTCTTCAGCCGACTGGTCATCGACATAGGCTTTTCCATCTTTAATCATCTTGACAGCCCACTCATACAACTGATCGAAATAATCCGATGCATAACGGGGCTCTCCTGCCCATTCAAAACCCAGCCAACGGATATCTTCCATGATAGAATCTACATATTCCACATCTTCTTTAACCGGATTAGTGTCATCAAAACGAAGGTTACAACTCCCGTTATATTTTTTTGCTATGCCAAAATTCAGACAAATTGATTTTGCATGGCCGATATGCAGATAGCCGTTAGGTTCAGGTGGAAAACGGGTGACAATAGATTTGTGTTTGCCGTTTTTGAGGTCTTCTTCAACAATTTCTTCAATAAAATTCAGCGGTTTGCCGGTACTCATATACAGATATTTAAAACCCGCATTTCCGGGTTATTTTTCAGGCGTTTAATAAGCCTGCAAAGTAAAGAAATTTCATGGAGAAAGGTTTAGGGAGCTAAGGCATTTATCAATGCCCCCAATTTTGTAATTTTGTAAACCGCTATGTTGCGGACAGATTTAAGAAATCAACCACCATGGTACATATCCGGATTACAAAGGAATTCAAATTTGAGACATCACATATATTAAAAGGCTATGACGGCCTTTGCAGAAATATTCATGGCCACTCATACAGGCTCTTGGTGACAGTCAGGGGAGAGCCATTGAAGGATAGTAATCATCCCAAGTTAGGCATGGTCATGGATTTCGGTGACCTTAAAAAGATAGTCAACCGGGAAATTGTGGACAAATTTGACCATACGCTTATCGTGAACCAAGACACTCCCGAAAAAGTGAAAAAAGCCATGCTTGATACCAGTGAGAGGGTGATGTTTGTTCCCTATCAACCTACAAGTGAAAATATGGTAGCTGATATTGCAGAGACTATCAAAACACAATTGCCCGCCCATGTTTCCCTGGTACAAGTAAGGTTATTCGAAACGGCCACATCCTTTGCCGATTGGCTTTTGGCAGAAAATCAATAAAAATATAAGTTTTGAAAATCAAGTATAAATGTAAAGTTTGCGGATACGAATATAATCCTGATGAAGGCGACCCTACTTCGGGCATTCCCCCGGGAACAGCTTTTGAAGACCTACCTGAAAACTGGCAATGTCCTCTTTGCACAGCAGGAAAGGACGATTTTGAAGAAAGCGAATATTTTTAGTTTTTAGAGTTCAATTTAAATGCGTTATGAAAAAGATCTTTCAGCTTGCTCCAATCAATAATATTTTGTTTTCCTTCGGTACAAGTTGAGATTACATCAGGCAGGACGTTAAACAATTCTTCCGGTGCAGTATCCGGCCCGGTAACAAGACTGAAAACACATCAACCACAACACCTCTGTTGGAAAATCGCAAAGACGAAGAATTCGAAAACTGTAAAAGTGCTGTTAAGAATAACAAGGCTCTCACCCCAT
>CAZVAY010000112.1:0-8165 GCA_964625265.1 uncultured Sphingobacteriales bacterium
TTATCCTGGGGAGTTTATATTAATGCTACTGAAGTGGGTTTATCCAAAGGTTATGCCCCTATCCAACCCATCAAATTTTCACACAGAATTCATGCTTCTGAAAATAAAATACAATGCCGGTTTTGCCATAACAGCCCGGAATATAGCAGGGAATCCGGTATCCCAACCACAAATATTTGTATGAATTGCCACAATAAAATCAAATCGGGTAGGATGACGGGTCAATTTGAAATTAATAAAATCAGAAAATCATTTAAAGAAAATAAACCAATTAAGTGGGTGAAAGTACATAACCTTCCCGACTTTGTTTTTTTCAGCCATGCACAACATGTGAATGTTGGTAAAATACAGTGTGTAACCTGTCATGGAAAAATAGAAGAAATGGATGTTACAACACAGCATTCAAGCTTGTCAATGGGATGGTGTGTAAAATGCCACAGGGAAACACCTGTTAATTTTGAAAATAATAAATATTATTCAGGGTACTATGATATAAAGGAAAAGCTAAGAGAAGGAAAAATAACGAAGGTAACACCTGATATGTTGGGAGCAAATGATTGTCAAAAATGTCATTATTAAGTTACAGGATGATATTAAATTTAGTACTAATTTATGAATGATAAAATGATAAACGAGAATATGAAGAAGTACTGGAAGAGTATTGAAGAAAAAAACGGGGAGGTTGTAAGTGCTCATGATCAAGGTACTCAAAATGGTGAAAACCCTGCTATCAAGGAAATAACAGATTATATTGAAGGAAAAAATTACATTGGCAGGAGAGATTTTTTAAAGGTTTGTGGTTTTAGTATTGCAACCGCAACGCTTTTGGCAAGTTGTAAGTCACCTGTAGTCAAGGCAATTCCATTTTTGGTCAAGCCCGAAGAGGTTACATCAGGGGTTGCAAATTATTATGCATCCACATTTTTTGATGAGGGTTTGTATTGCAGTATTTTAGTGAAAACGAGGGAAGGGAGGCCAATAAAAATTGAAGGAAACGAACTTTCGGGAATAACGCAGGGTGGCACAACTGCCAGGGTACAGGCTTCAGTGTTAAGCTTATACGATTCCGAACGCTTACATGACCCCCTAAGTAAAGGACATGAGGTAAGCTGGGATCGAATTGATAACCTGGTTACCCCTCAATTAGAATCCATTAGCCAGCAAAACGGTCAAATTGTTATCTTATCCGCCAGCGTAATAAGCCCCTCTACCCGGAATATCTACCAGGAATTTTTAAATAAATACCCCAACTCGAAAATTGTTTACTACGATGCAATATCAGCATCGGGGATATTAAAGGCAAACAATACATCCTTTGGTTTACAGATTGTGCCTGGTTACCGTTTCGATAATGCCAGGGTGATCGTAAGCTTTGGGGCAGATTTCCTGGGTACGTGGATTTCTCCGGTTGAATACACAAAACAATATTCAAAAAACAGGAAGCTTAATGGCGATAATAAGATGTCGCGCCACATCCAGTTTGAAGCGGGGATGTCACTAACCGGGAGTAATGCTGATGAAAGGTACCCAATAAAACCCTCTGATGAAGGAATAGTCCTGGCAAACCTTTATAACAATTTGGCTAAGCTTTCAGGAAACACGGTTTACAATGTAAACTTGCCTGTTTCCCCGGTAAAAGTAAACAAACTTGCCAGGGAACTATGGAAGAACAGGGGAAAATCACTGGTAGTTTCAGGTTCAAACGATACGAATATCCAAATTATCGTTAATGCTATCAACTTATTACTTGAAAATTACGGAAAAACTATTGACCTGCTGAACCCAAATTACGTTAAGCAGGGAATAGATGACGAAATGCACGAACTGGTAAAGGACATGAATGACGGCAAGGTTGAAGCCCTAATCCTGAATGATGTAAACCCCGCCTACGATTATCCTGAGGCTGGAAAGTTTATACAAGGGTTGCAAAACGTAAAATTATCTATTTCGCTTACAGAAACCCTCAATGAAACGGCATCTTTAGTTAACTTTGTTTGCCCTGTAAGCCACTACTTAGAGTCGTGGAATGATTTTGAGCCCCAAAAAGGGAGCTATAGCCTGGCGCAACCCTGTATTAACAAATTATTCAATACGAGGAGTGCGCAAGAAAACCTGTTGGCATGGATGGGTAATAAGGTGGAATATTACGAATATATCAGACAGTTTTGGCTGGATAATATTTCACCTGTAAAATCTGATAATGATTTCAATACATTCTGGGTTAAATGTATACAGGATGGCATCTACAAGGCTGAAGTAAATGAAACCCCCGTTAAACCAACGTTATTTGACTTCTCCCTGGTAGCAACATCCATCAATGGGGTTGTTCACGCTAAACTCGGTTTAGCAGAAAAATATGAAGTAAGTTGCTACGAAAGCATAGGTATTGGGAATGGTAAACAGGCTAATAACCCATGGTTACAGGAACTTCCAGACCCGATCACAAAAGCCTGCTGGGATAATTATGCTGCCATATCTCAACAGGATGCCACCGACCTTGGATTGGAAACAGGGGACATAATAAGCCTGGTATCCAGCGTTGATAAAGTGGAGCTACCGGTTGTAATTCAACCAGGACAGGCTATTAATACAGTATCAATAGCTATGGGCTACGGCAGGGAAAATGCCGGAAAAGCCGGGAACGATGTTGGCCGGAATGCCTACCCCTTATGTGCTGTAAAAAGTGGTATTAAGATATTTAAGGAAAACGGGAAACAATCGATGGCATTAACCCAAACATTTAATTCGATGCTGGGTCGCCATATTGTCAGGGAAACCACCCTGGACGAGTACACTTCCAACCCTGCTTCGGGAAATGAGATGCACCGGGAAGCAAAAGAAAAAGTTGCTTCGTTGTATGCAAAAAATAAACATGAAGGTTACCACTGGGGCCTGTCGATAGATTTAAATAGTTGTACGGGCTGCGGTAATTGTATTATTGCCTGCCAGGCAGAAAACAATATCCCGGTTGTTGGGAAAAAGGAAGTTATGAACCGCAGGAGCATGCATTGGATACGGATTGACCGATATTATTCCAACTCTGTTGAGAACCCCGAGGTGTATCATTTACCTGTTATGTGCCAGCATTGTGATAGTGCCCCCTGCGAAAACGTATGCCCGGTTGCTGCTACCATGCATAGCGATGACGGCCTTAACCACATGACATACAACAGGTGTATCGGAACCCGCTATTGCATGAACAATTGTCCCTATAAAGTGAGGCGGTTTAACTGGTATGCATACGCCAGAACTGAGAATTCAGATTTTTTTAAGGATACTGAATATGAAAGGTTGGTGTTAAACCCGGACGTAATTGTCAGGTCAAGGGGCGTTGTTGAAAAATGTTCTTTATGTATCCAAAGGATCCAGGAAATGAAGCTGAAGGCAAAAATGGAAAACAGGGTATTAAAAGGTGAGGAGATTACACCCGCCTGTATGCAAACCTGCCCGGCAAATGCCATTAGTTTTGGAAATATGAATGACGAAGACAGTGTGGTTTCTAAGAATTTAAAAGATGAGAGAGCTTACAACCTTCTGGAGGAGATCAGTACCCTCCCTTCGGTAAGCTACCTGACAAAAGTGAGGAACAAAACTTTAAAAACCGAGTTATAAAATTCTGTTAATTAACTTTTTAAAAATAATAAATGTACAATACTGAAATACGGGGGCCTCTAATCTTAGGGAATAAAACAACCACGCAGGTAACCAATGATATTTGCCGGCCTATGGAAAAGAAACAAGGGCTTTGGTGGTACATTGTTCTTGTTATCAGCATATCGGCACTGGTTTTTGGCGGATGGGCGCTTTTTACCCTCCTGACAAAAGGCGTTGGTACTTTTGGCCTGAACAATACGGTATGCTGGGGCTGGTGTATTATTAATTTTGTTTGGTGGATAGGTATTGGGCATGCCGGTACTGCTTTCTCGATTTTTTTATTGATACTACGGCAAAAATGGAGAACTTCGATAAACCGAGCAGCAGAAGCAATGACCGTTGCAGCAGTTGTTTGCGCAGGGATTTTTCCAATAATACATATGGGTAAACCTTTTATAGCATTTTTTATTATGCCATATCCTAACACCAGGGGGCCTTTGTGGTTAAATTTCAATTCTCCATTATTCTGGGATGTTGTTGCCATAAGCACTTATTTAATGGCTTCTGCCCTGTTTTGGTATATAGGAATGATACCTGATTTTGCCACTATAAGAGATAAAGCAAAATCCAGAACAAGAAAAGCAATTTATGGCTTCTTCAGCTTCGGTTGGGTAGGTTCCTCCCTCGACTGGCTGAGGTATGAAAAAATGGGCCTGCTTATTGGGGGTTTAACCGCTGCCCTGGTCGTTTCAGTCCATTCTATTGTTGCCATGGACTTTGCAACCTCTATTTTGCCTGGCTGGCATACCACAATTTTTCCACCTTATTTTGTTATTGGGGCCATTCTATCTGGATTTGCCATGGTGTTAACCTTGATGATCCTGGTTCGTAAAATTTACAAACTTCAAGATTATATTACAGATTCCCACATAAATGCTATTTGTAAAATCCTCGTTTTCATCAGCCTTATTATGGGGTTAGCCTATACCACCGAAATATTTATGGCCTGGTACTCAGGGAACCAGTTTGAAATGTTTACATTTTTCCACAACCGCGTTACCGGAGATTTTAATAATGCATTTTGGATTATGTTCCTTAGTAATGCCGTTGTGCCTCAACTGTTCCTATTTAAGAAAATCAGGTCAAAATTTTGGATCGTATTTTTGATTTCCATCACGATTAACATAGGAATGTGGTTTGAGCGTTATGTAATTGTAGTTACCTCATTGACCAAAGATATGTTGCCCGCAAACTGGGGTTACTATTCCCCATCAATTGTAGAGATTGGTTTATTTGTCGGGACATTGGGCTTTTTCATCCTGTTTTTACTACTCTTTTTCAAATACCTCCCAATGATTGCAATTAGTGAGGTTAAAGGTGTATTGAAACATAGTAAGGTTAATATTTGATCATAAAAATTAATGGGCATGAACAACAATATCATTGGAATATTTGAAGAAGAAGAAACCCTTTTGGCAGCATTACAAAAAATAAAGGAAAACAACATTGAAATCAGCGAAGTATATACGCCCTATCCGATCCATAAGGTTTTCAAAATAATGGGCAGAAAAACAAAATTGCCACTTGCTACTTTTATTTATGCATTTTTCGGGTTAACGATCACCTATCTTTTTTTATACTACACTTCTGTGATAAGTTATCCATTAATTTACGGTGGTAAACCATCACATTCAATTCCGTCCTTCATATTGATATGTTTTATAGCTACAATCTTTTTTTCTGTCTTGTTAACCGTCATTACCTTTTTTGTCAGGTCCCGTTTGTACCCAGGCAAAAAGGTGACAATAGTTGACGAGAGGATAACCGATAATGGGTTTGTTGTCCTTATTAAATCAAAAGCCGGAATGTCGGAAAATGATATTAAAAATATTCAGGCATTGTTAGAAGATAATGACGCTACTGATATTATTTTACAGTCAGGGAATGAAACAGTTGAAATGGATGTTAAAAAAATCTAATACAACATGGAGCAACCATATACAAAACGAAATAACTTAATAATTAAGATTTTGTAAAATGAAAATCAAGAAAATAATATTACCACTTTTACTTTTTGGAATAGCAGTAATATCGTTAACTCTGGTATCTTGTGAACCAGGCCCTAACGAAAGGGGTTACGATTACTACCCGGAAATGGGCATCCCCTGGTCTTACGAAACTTATGCGCAAAACCCAATTTTCCCTGATGGAAGGACTGCCCAATACCCCCCGGAACATACCATCCCCCGCAATATAATTCCCTACCAATATCCTAAAACTGACGAGGGTAAAAAATTAGCTGGTGTCGAACTTCTCAATCCCTTCAAACCCGTAAAGGAAAATATTAAAAGGGGCAGAATAGAATTCAATACATTTTGTGCAAATTGTCATGGGTTCGATGGAAAAGGGGATGGAAACCTTTTCAGCAGTGGCAAGTTCCCGGCTGAACCGCCATCATTGGTTACACCGGAAATGCAAAACATGCCTGATGGTGAATTTTTCCATGTTATTACGCTAGGGTCTGCTATCATGGGGCCGTTTGCATCTCTCATTCGCCCCGAAGATAAATGGAAAATCATCTTATATATTAAAAATGAACTACCCGAAGGTAAATAAACTAATGAAAGGAAATGGAAGATAAATTTGTCATTACCCCGAAATTAAGGAAAATATGTTATTTCCTGATAATCATTGGCATCGGCACAATTGTTATTGGGATTTTCCAGAATAAAGAAAAAATGTGGGCAAACTTTTTACTGGGTAATTATTATTTTATTTCAATTGCAGTTGGCGCCACTTTATTCCTGGCTCTGCAATATATTACCCAATCGGGCTGGTCGGTTTTATTTTTAAGGATTCCACAGTCTATAGGGATGTACTTTAGGATTGCTTTCCTCTTAATTATATTACTTGTGTTTGGTATGCATTCATTATACCAATGGTCGGTGCCCGAAGCACGTGACGTATTAATTGAACATAAATTATTTTACCTGAATACCCCTTTCTTTTTAATGCGGATTGTCCTATTCCTCGCATTGTGGGTAATCCTATCAAGCTTGTTACGAAGCGCTTCATTAAAAGAGGATACTATGGGTGGGGTGGCACTATTGCACAAGACTGAAATCTATTCTAAAATATTCATTTTTGTGCTGGCATTCAGTTTTTCCTTATTTACTTTCGATTTAATCATGTCAATTGATGTACACTGGTTCAGTACCATCTTTGCCGTTAAAAACCTTATTGCCGGGTTCTACCATTCTGTTGCTGTTATAGCATTAATAATAATTATGCTAAATCGCAAAGGTTACCTGAAGCAACTTAACGATAGCCATTTACATGATTTTTCAAGGTATATCTTCATGCTAAGTATTATATGGGCTTACCTGTGGTTTGTTCAATACTTATTGATTTGGTTTGCCAATATCCAGGAAGAAACAATTTATTACTATTCAAGGCTTCAAGGGCCGTGGAGACCGCTATTCTTTTTAAACATAATCTTAAATTTCTTCATTCCTTTTTTAACCCTATTATCTCCAAAGCTTGACAGGAAGAAATCTATTATTTCCAGGGTTTGCGTAGTGCTGATTATCGGCCAGTGGGTTGACTTGTACTTGCAAATTATGCCGGGGACTACAGGTGTATTGAGTATTGGATATATTGAAATCGGTACTTTTGCCGGCTTTGCGGGCTTGTTTATTTTTGTGGTCGCAAGGTCGTTGAGTAAAGTCCCGTTAATTCCTAAGAACCACCCCTATTTATCTGAAAGTATAAACCACGAATTAGAATTTTAATTCCGGCTTTACAAAATAGTTGCCTGGAGCCATGTAAAAAGTTCGGGAAAAGCTGGCTGGAGCCTGAACTGTCAATCGGAATAAACAGCAAAAGGAGAAATAACAGCAATTTTCTTTGTTTTACCCATACGTGTAATTTGAACTGCGGAAGAATTTTGGGGTAAGTTAACCTGGATTTCTTTTACAAATCGGGACACATCACCTTTGAAACCGGTTTCTTCAATACGGAATTGGGCCTGATCAATGACCACATTCCTACGGAGAAAGCTAACTACAACCTGAAAGGGTTTTTCTTCCCTGGCTATGCCCAGTATTATTTTATCTGGCAGGCGCTTGTTCATTTCCGGAATAGATAGTTGAATAGCATCACCGGCCACCTTAAAACCTTGTTGAAATTCTATTTTCTTTTTGAACCCGGAAATATAGTTTAACCTAATGGGTTGGGAATAAACATTTCCAGCCTCTCCCACTTTTTTGTATAACAACCATTCGGGCATAGAATAAGTGGCAATATCGTAAAAAATATGAGCCAACTCATAATCTCCCCTTTTTCCGAGTTCCACATAATAGGGCCAGGCCTGATGGATGATATAATCGGGTTGGAAAGTGAGGATCATCAGGTCGCGGTTGAGGCCCATATCCGTGCTGGTGCGGCTGTTCAAACCTGTCACGTCAACAATATTTCCTCTAAAATGCCTGGCTATAAAACCATGGCTTGCCATCAGCTGTTCATTTTCGTGGCTGATGCCACCGAGGTATTCACCAATACGAACCCGCTCA
>CAZVAY010000113.1:0-8141 GCA_964625265.1 uncultured Sphingobacteriales bacterium
CGTACAGTTGTATTGCTTTGTGTCAATTACCAGTGCGTAAAGAGCTCCTGCAATCACATAAGATGTCAGAATAAGTATGTATCTTTTCATAAAATTAATTTTCAGACAGTATGCAATTTTAGAACCAATTTAAATAAGAGGTTTTATTTTGTGTCAAAACTTCTTGAATTTTTCAGGTTACATGTACAAAAGAGTATGGTTAATAAATGCCAGATAAAAAACTGGCCTGAAACCCTTTGTAATTACAGTAAAATTAGTAATTTCGACATTGTCAAAATGGATTGAAATCCGTTGATTTGGACTAAAATTATGTATTCACAAATAAAATCAATTCAAATGAAAAAGTTATTTCTACTACTCCTGATGCTTTCCTGCCTGGTTACGGCAAAGTCGCAGGTTACGCGAAACATGGTTTTTGAGGAATTAACCGGAACCTGGTGCCAGTATTGTCCACGTGGTACATGGCTTGGCGATAGCCTGATGGAAAAATACAACAATGTTATTTTTATTTCCGTACACGTTTCTGACCCGATGGAACTTGCAGGCTATCCGGATTCCACTGAGCTTACCGGTGCACCAACCGCCAACATTGACCGGATTAAAAAAGCCCTGGGTACAGATGTGTGGTTTGAGGGGTATGGCGTTCGGAACGGTGAGAATACTTATGCTTCCGTTGCTGTAACACCTACGTACAACCCAACAACAAGGGAATTAAGTGTTAAACTGACAGGTGATTTTAAGAAAGTTTATAGCGGGGATTATCGTTTTGCAGCCATTGTTGTGGAAGATGGAGTAGTAGGAGATAATACCAGCTACAATCAGACAAATTACTATGCAGGAAGTTCCAAATATTATGGCGGATTTGAAAAATTGCCATCCTCCATTCCCTATTACATGATTGCTTATGATCATGTACCGAGGCAATTGTTGGGTGGTTATTATGGCCAGTATGGAAGCCTTCCCGGAAGTATTTCAAAGAACAGCCAACACGAATATACTTTTAACTGGACGGTACCTGCCGGATACCGTGCCAATTATATGAAAGTTGTAGGCTTGATTGTAAATGCCAAAACAAATGAGATCATAAACGCTGGTGTGAGTAAATACCTGGAAGGAGCCACCAATGCCAAACCATTCTTTGTTAACGAGCCCAACACCGAAGGCTGGGCAGATGTAACTTATAGCCAGACTGTAACAGCCCACGATCCTGATGATGCTGAATTGATTATAACAGCCCAAAACCTGCCTTCATGGCTTAAAATGAAGGATCTCGGACATAACAGGGTCAAACTGGAAGGTACACCAACACAAGCCGGAGACGTCAGCTTTAAATTAACAGCCCTGGATGCAGCCCTGAACGAAACGGCCATGACAGTTACCCTGCATATTGGCCCTGCATTTCCCCACAAATGGGAGATAATCAGTGGTTCACCGGTTACAACAGCGAAAGCCAGGCATGCCGACATGGCTGTGGCACCCGATAATACCATTTATGTCGCTTATGTTGATTATGCAAGCAACATCATTTATGTAAAAAAATACCAAAACGGAACCTGGTCAATGGTAGGCCCACCTATCGGAGGGGTAAATTATGAAGTCAGTATAGGGGTGGATAACAACGGTGTCCCCCATGTTGCCTATAATACGATCAATCAAAAAATGGAGATTGTAGGGCTGGTTATGAAGAAATTTGATGGCAGCAAATGGGTACAGGTGGCAGATGTTATTCAACAGGGGGTCAACCAGTTCCCTGATGTTGTGTTCGACCATAATAACAATCCTTATGTAGCTTATACGCAAGGGAACACAAACACAGCCATATATTGTTTTCTGGCAGCCATTGATGTCGGTTACTGGCTCAACCTGGGATTCCTGGTTCAGCAAAACGGTATTTACCCAAAATGTGTATTCAATTCCAAGGATGTGCCCTATGTGATTTGGGCAGATTACTACGATTCACTGGAAGTACATGTTTCGAAATACAACAAAACTTCGATGGAATGGAAACCACTATCTACCCAACCCATCGGTCGTACAAGTTCTTTTCTTGACCTGGCTATTGATAAAAATGACAACTTGTATTGTGCTTTCGCCAATGACGATGACAAAACCCTTGATGTTTTTAAATGGACAGGCTCCAAATGGTCACAAATTGGTAACAATATCCTGAAAAGTGCAGTTTATGGTAAGGTGGAAATTGCCTGTGACCAGCAGGGCAATGTTTATGTGTTGTCGCTCGAACAGGACTGGGGTAATTATGTAACTGTGATGAAATACGATGGCTCCAAGTGGGCTTCCGTAGGCCCGCCAAGATTTTCTAAAGGGGGCGCTTACTACACCGAGTTAGTTATTGATAAAAACAATGTCCCTCTTGCTTCATTTACTGATGAAGGTTATGGCAGTGAACTTATGGTGGAAAGCTACGGAAAATATTCAAGTGTTAACAATGTCAGCCCGGCAATGGGCGATATTAGTTTGTTCCCCAACCCGGCAGATCAGGTGGTCTTTGTTAACCTGGATGGTACAATCAAAGATATCAGCCTGTTTGATGTGACTGGCAGAAAGGTTAAACAAATTCAACTGAACAGGCAGTTTGATCAGCAAAGCTTTAAAATTGACCTCAGTGGAATTGAAAGTGGTACTTATGTAGTCAAAGTAAACCGTGATACCGGCCTGGAAACAGGTATATTACAAATAGTCCGCTAAGCGCAGATATGGAATGACTGAAAACCGGCCGGGAATTTTCTCAGCCGGTTTTTTTTGAGTCTGAACCAAAATCCCTGTGATTTTGTAAATTTTTCTTGCCTGATAAAAAATTTATTTTATATTTGACCATTCGGTTAAACCATATAGTTAAACCAAAAGGCCAATAATGGAAGCAAGATCAGGTGAAACGGAACGAAAAATTCTGGAAGCAGCAAAAAAAGTATTTATCCTGAAGGGTATGGCCGGAGCCCGCATGCAGGAAATTGCTGATGAAGCGGGAATCAATAAATCGTTGCTTCATTATTACTTCAGGTCGAAAGACCAATTGTTCGAGGCGGTATTTATTCAGGCATTAAAAGGCTTTTTCCCTTCAGTAGCTCAAATTGTCATGCAGGATATTTCATTGGCTGAGAAAATAAAGTTCTTTGCTGCTGAGTACAGCAAAATCATAGCTCAAAATCCATTTATCCCCGGTTTTATATTGAACGAACTAAACCGTGACCCGGAAAAACTCATTAGATTTTTCAGGGAGATGGTAAAACCGGTCAGGGAAAATGTGTTGCCCCATTTCAGGGATGAGCTTAAAGCCATGGGGAGCCAGGCTGACGGTATTGAAATAGAGGACCTGATAGTAGATGTAATAGGTATGAGTATTTTTCCTTTTATTGGCAGGCCAATGATCCAGGAGATCCTGTTTGGTGGTGATGAAGAGCGCTACCAGGAATTTCTCAGTAACAGGCCTGATCATATTGGGTTGCTTATTGACAGAACATTGGATAACAAAAAAAATCCTGAACCATGAAAATATTAATGTTGTTCATTTTATTTCCGGTGCTGTGTTGGGGCACAGTAGCAGGGCAAAACACCATGACTTTGCCATTCCTGCTTGAAAAAGCGGTGGAAATGGCTCCTGATGCCGGTGCTAAAGCTATTTATCAAAGTAACCTGGAGGCAGGATTGGAGAATGTTAATAACAATTACCTGCCTTCTGTTTCCCTAAACATGCAGGCTTCATGGCAGTCACAGGTGACTGAAATCGATATGAGCGGACTTCCTTTTCCTGTGGATATACCGGTTCCCGACAAAGACCAGTACAAAGCAGTGTTGCAGGTAAACCAGGTTCTATACGATGCCGGGATGAGCAAATACCTGAAACTACTTCATGAAAAAACTTTTGAAATTAATTCGGCCGGCACTGCGGTAGCTATGATGAGCCTTAAAACCAGGGTGGCATCCCTTTTTTATGCTGCCGTATTGTTAAATGACCAGGTCAGGATTAGTAAGTTACTTTTGGGAAACCTTGAAAAAAATATAAATAACCTCGAATCGGGTTTAACGAATGGTGTAATTAAACAGGCAGACCTGGACCTTATGCAAGTGGAAATGATCAGGCTTAAGCAAAAAATTGCCGAAGCCGAATCAAAACAGGCCTATATATTTAAAGCCATAGAAGAGCTGACGGGCCAGGCAATTAGCCCGGGCCAGGAATTATCGTCAGGTGTGGAAGAGATTGGGCAAACTGCCACCATTGATTATAGCAACAGGCCCGAAAAAATGCTTTTCAAATTACAAAAGGAAAGTTTGGCGTTAAATTCCGGGCTTATACAACGTAGCCATTATCCCACTGTAGGGCTGTTTGGACAGGCGGGATATGGAAAACCGGGACTCAACTTTCTGAGTGACCAATTCAACCCATATTTTATTGGTGGTGTGTCGCTAAACTGGAATTTTTTTGATTGGAATGAAACCCGGAACAAACAACTAATGCTCGACAACCAGGCAAAACTGATTGATATCAAAGAGCAGAATTTCGATAGAAATATTCGCTTACTCCTGCAGGAGAAATTGAATGAAATAGAAAAATATAAAAAACTGATTGAGCAGGATGAAGAAATATTGAAACTGCTTGAAACGGTAGAGAAAACGGCTGCTTCGGAATTGGCCAATGGGGTTATTTCAGCCAGCGAATACCTTGTTGAAATGAACCGCAAGTTGGAAGCAGAAATTTCAAAGGTGTTTCATGAAGCCATGCTGCAGCAGTCGATGGCTAATTTTCAGTTGATCTCGGGAAAAATTTAAAGATGTTACAATGAAAAAGACAAAGGTTTTAATACTCGTATTCCTTACTTCCACCATGATTTTTACAGCTTGTAAAAAAGGTGAAGACAGTTCGGATGCTTACGGAAATTTTGAAGCAGACGAAGTATTGGTATCGGCCGAGAGTGCGGGTAAAATACTTCAGATGAATGTCAACGAAGGCGACAAGGTGAAAAAAGGCCAGGAACTGGCTGTGGTGGATACTACTTCTGTGGTTCTGTCAATAGCTCAGTTAAAAGCACAGCAAGAAGCAACTCAAATGGGCATGGCGACTATCAACGCCCAGGTGGTAGTGCTTAATGAGCAAAAGAAGAATCTGTTAACAGAACAAGCAAGACTTGAGAAACTGCTGGAAACCCATGCTGCACCGGCACAGAAGCTGGACCAGATTAATGGGCAAATTGCTGTAACAGAAGCAAAAATTAACGCCACTGAAGCCTCGAAAGTTAAAATAACCGGAGAATTGGGTGTGATCAGGAAAAAACTGGAAAACCTGCAAAACCAATTTAATCACTGTTTCATCAAGAGCCCTGCAGAGGGGACAATCCTTGAGGTATTTGCCGAAGCAGGTGAAATGACAGCTCCGGGTAAACCTCTGTTAAAATTTGCCAATCTGGATGAGCTTAACCTGAAAGTATATATTTCTGGCGATCAATTGACCGATGTTAAAATCGGTGATGAAGTAGATGTTTTGATTGATGAGTCGAAGAAGGAAAACCGTGTAGTGAAGGGGAAAATATCATGGGTCTCGTCAGAAGCGGAATTTACACCCAAGATCATCCAGACCAAGGAAGAAAGGGTCAACCTGGTGTATGCAGTGAAGGTCAGGATAAAAAATGACGGCAGTATTAAAATAGGAATGCCGGGTGAAATGAAAATGGTTAATAATTAAAGGACTTGGAGAATATTGTTGAAATAAACAAGCTAACCAAACGATTTGGAAATGTTACAGCCGTTGACGGGCTGGAATTTGGCATACAGGCCGGCCGGATATTCGGTGTTATAGGCCCGGATGGTGCAGGGAAAACAACACTGTTCAGGTTGATATCTTCGCTTTATACACCTGATGAAGGAAGTGTCAGTGTACTGGGTTTTGATACCGTTAAAGAATACAAAAAAATTCGCAGGCTGCTCGGATATATGCCGGGAGAATTTTCCCTTTATTATGATCTTTCCGTTGAAGAAAATCTGAAATTTTTCGCTACCATTTTTGATACAACGATCAGTGAAAATTACCATTTGGTTAAAGATATTTACAGCCAGATTGAACCTTTTAAAGACAGGCCTGCCGGGAAATTATCCGGTGGGATGAAACAAAAACTGGCTCTGTCGTGTGCGTTGATACATAAACCCGAACTGCTTATCCTGGACGAACCCACAACCGGTGTGGATGCTGTTTCAAGGGTAGAGTTCTGGGAGATGCTTAAACACCTGCGGGATGACGGACTGTCCATCCTTGTTTCTACGCCTTACATGGACGAAGCGTTGAAATGTGATGAGATTGCCCTGATGCAGAACGGCCGTTTCCTGAAGATGGATGAGCCGGAAAAAATAATTTCTTCCTTTGAAAGGACACTGTTTGGTATTTATAGTAGTGAACCACAACGCTGCCTCAATTACCTCGGGGAAATGGATCCCGGGGGAGAATATTACCGGTTCGGACAGGAAATTCATTATATGCCTTCGGGTGATGAAACAGGTGTTGAGGATTTAGAGGAAAAACTCCGTGTTGTCATGGGAGAAGCAAAGGTCAGGCAGGTTCAGCCCGGCATCGAAGATTGTTTTATGGCTTACTTAAAAACAGAGGCTCATGACTGATCAAAAGGCTATTGAAGTACGCGGAATGGTGAAGAAATTCGGGAGTTTCGTTGCCAATGATCACCTCGATTTTGATGTTTACAACGGAGAAATCTTTGGATTTCTGGGTGCTAACGGAGCAGGTAAAACAACAGCCATTAAAATTTTATGTGGACTGAGCTATCCGACTTCAGGTGATATCAAAGTAGCCGGATTTGATGTGTACCGTCAACGCGAAAAAATTAAAATGAACATTGGTTACATGAGCCAGAAGTTTTCGCTGTATCCCAATTTAACCGTTTTTGAAAATATCCGCTTTTTCGGTGGCATCTATGGCCTGAAGCCGAAGGAAATAAAAGACAGGGGAGAAGGACTTCTCAATGATCTCAATTTCATCCATGCCAGGGATAAACTGATCAGGGAAATTCCTCTGGGCTGGAAACAAAAACTGGCTTTTTCGGTTGCTATATTGCATAGGCCCCGGATCGTTTTCCTTGATGAACCCACCAGCGGGGTCGACCCTGTTACCCGAAGACAGTTCTGGGACTTAATTTACAAAGCAGCCGGTGATGGAATTACCGTTTTTGTTACTACTCACTATATGGATGAATCAGAATATTGCGACAGGTTGAGTATCATGTCCAAAGGAAAAATCGAGGCTTATGGAAGCCCTGCTGACTTGCGGCAAAAATATCATGCTGCCAATATGGATGAAGTGTTTTTACAAATAGCAAGAAACTGAAATGAAAAAGTATATCGGATTTGTTGTTAAAGAATTTTATCACATTATTCGTGATTTCAGGACATTGCTTATTCTTTTCGGTATCCCGGTTGCGCAGTTACTTATATTTGGGTATGTCATTTCCAACGAAATCAAAGACGCTCCATTGGCTGTTCTTGACCAGTCAAAAGACCCTGTAACCAGGGAGATAGTGAACAAGCTCTCATCTTCCGGTTATTTTATCATTCATGAGTACCTTGATAGTGAGAAACAGATTGAAGAGACATTTCAAAAAGGGATAGTCAGGGAAGTGGTAGTTTTTGAACCGGATTTCGGGCGAAAACTTGAAAGAGAGGGCACGGCTGATGTCAGGCTTATTGCGGATGCTTCCGATGCCAACTCAGCCAACATCATTGTCAATTACACTTCAGGGGTAATTTATGACTATGTCAACAAACTGAACCGCAACCTGGAAATCCCATTCAGGATTGATGTAAGCACACGAATGGTTTTCAATGAGCAACTCCGAAGTGTATATATGTTTGTTCCGGGTACCATGGCGTTGATCCTGATGCTGATTTCAGCTATGATGACTTCTATTTCTATTGTACGCGAAAAAGAAAACGGCAGTATGGAAGTATTGCTATTATCCCCGCTAAAACCGATACAGATCATTCTGGGCAAAGTAAGCCCTTATATCTTGTTGGCCTTCCTCGATGCAGTCATGATCATCCTTGTCGGTATTTTTGTCTTTGGAATGCCTGTAAAAGGAAGTATGGCCTTGTTGCTTTTGGAGTCCTGGTTGTTTATCCTGGTTGCT
>CAZVAY010000114.1:0-8038 GCA_964625265.1 uncultured Sphingobacteriales bacterium
TCCCAGGGTTTTACATCTGTATCGGTGTTGACTACCCTGATCTTTTCCATAGGCAACCCCAGCTCTTCACTGGCTATCATGGCGAGTACGGTTTCAGAACCCTGCCCGATTTCGTTGGAACCGGTTGTGATAGTCAGGTAACCATAGTGGTCGAGTTTCAACCTTGTTCCACAGCCATCCGACCTATAGATCTTTGCACCGCCACCCACGTGTAGCATGGAGGCAATGCCGTAGCCTTTTTGGTACCTGCCGGTATTCCTTGTTGCCGGGCGTTGGTTGTAATCGCTGTTAACCAGTACGTTTTCGAGTGAAGGCTTATGCCCGCAGGTTTTGAAGTTCATTCCCTGTCCGGTTTTTTCACCAGGGAAATTGGTATTGATAAGGCGGATAATGTCTTTTCCGATGCCTGATTCTTCGGCCATCAGGTCAATATTTCGTTCGATGGCAAAGGTGGCCTGCGGGTTGCCATATCCCCTGAAAGAGCCTGCATTCGGATTATTGGTATAAACCGCCTCAGCTCGGAAAGAACAAGCAGGTACAGAATAAAGGGACGAAAAGGTTTGCATCATAACAAAAGGAGTAGTAGCTCCCCAGGAGGTATAAGCGCCATTGTCCATAGTGATCTTTACTTCCCTGAAAGTAAATTTTCCATTTTTGTCAGCACCGGTAGTAAGGTCAATCAGCATGGTCTGCCGGGTTGGCGAAGCCAGAAATTCTTCTTCACGGCTGTAAATAAGCTGAACCGGTTTTCCGCATTTCATAGACAACAGGGCGCAGATGGGTTCAAATGGGTACATATCGAGTTTGCTGCCAAAACCACCGCCAATCACCGGTTGTATGATCCTGATCATGGAAGGGTCCATTTTCAGGGCACGGGCCATATCGCGTTGATAAAGAAAAGGAACCTGGGTGGAAGCATAGAGTGTCAGCCGTTTATCAAGAGGGGAGTAATCAGCAGTGATATTGCTGGTTGCCATACAACAGTGTGCCACACGAGGCAACTGATATTGCCTGTTCACAATTACTTTCGACCGTTTTTTTTGCGCTTCCAGGTCTCCATGTTTATAGGTAAAAGATTCAGCAATATTTTTATTTCCAAACTTCTCATCGCCTTTCCCAAATGCATTGATGCGTGGAGCTGATTTTTTCAGGGCATCCAGGGGATCAAAAATGCCATTTTCCACTTCATAATCCACTTTTATAAGTTGAATAGCCTTATCGGCAATCTCTTTGGTCCTGGCAGCTACGGCTGCAATTTCATCCCTGATACAGTTGACCCTGTCGCCCTTCAATACCGGATGGTCGCGTTTGTAACTGATGTTGTTCACGTCCACATCTTTGGCGGTGATAACACATTCAACACCATCCAGGGCAAGGGCTTCCGAGCAATTGATTGATTTTATTGTTGCGGAGGGGTATTGGCTTCGGAGGATTTTTCCGTAAAGCATTCCCGGCAGTTCAATATCTTGTCCGTAAATGGCTTTACCGCTGATCCGTTCTTTTCCGTCCAGTTTTGGAGTTGCTTTTCCAATGACTCTTAGTTCGCTTTCCATGGTTTTCATTTTAAGCGGTTAAGGTTGAAATATAATCTTCCACGGCATCCACAATCTTCACATAACCTGTACAGCGGCACAAATGCCCCTCCAGGCCTTTTTTAATTTCATCACGGTTGGGCCGCAAGCCTGCATCCTTACATTCATCACCCAGGGCAATAGCGGTCATGACAATGCCACAACTGCAAAATCCGCATTGTATGGCACCGTGTTCAATCATTTTTTGCTGGGCCGGGTGCAAAGGGTTTACCGGGCTGCTCAGCCCTTCAATAGTTGTGATGTTTTTTCCGTCAATATTCACAGCAGGATACAGGCATGAGTTGATCGCCTTTCCGTCAATCAATAGGGTGCAGGCTCCACATTCGCCTTCACGGCAACCGGGTTTGGTGCCTTTTAATTTTAAAACATCCCTGAGCAGGTCAATCAACAAAAGAGAAGTGGGTATCTCCACTTTTTCTCTCCTGCCGTTGATAGTAAACCCAATGGTTGTCAGTGTACTCATAAGCTACTTTTTCAATGGTTTTTTATAAGGTTCAATGGCTGACCTGAATATAGCAAGGCTTTCATCCAGTATCTCCGGTTTTGCCTTCTGCCTGATAGCAGCTTCAATACTTTCCTGAGAAAAGGGGCATGCATCCATGGTGCTGAATTTACCCAACAGGTACAGGTTCCTGAACACCGGCTTGAATTCCATTTCTTCATCAATCACAATGAGTTGCTTAATATTTTTTTCAAGAAAATCAATCAGGGGCAGTGACTCAGGATATTCGGCTTTGCCTGTGTAAACCGTGTTGGGGATAATGGAGTAATTATCTATGACAGCCACACTATCGGCATGCAGGAAATGAATGCATCTTTGGGCTTCGAGCAATTCAAGGGAAAGCAAAACATCAGCATCAGCCTTACCTATAAATCCAAAGGTGTTTTCACCGATGGTGACAGAGGCAGTGACAGAACCACCCCGCTGGGTGAGCCCGTGTATTTCGCTGGCATTTACATCAAGCCCCTCCCGGAGTGCAGCTTCCACAACAAGGTCTGTCAGGAATACAACGCCCTGTCCTCCAACACCTGTGATCAATATTTTTATTTTATCATTCTTCATTTATTCCCATTGTATCGCATCATTGGGGCAAACATCAATACACAGGCCGCAACTATTGCATAAAGCGTCTATCACCTGTACTTTGCCGTTTACTTTTATCAGTGCCGGACAACCAAAATTATCTATGCAGTGGTTGCATTTGGCGCAGGTACCCAACAAATGAAATTGCTCCAGGTATTTCCTGTCGGTTAAACTGGATTTTGGTTCAGGCAATTCCTTTCCCCTTCGCATTTCATTCAACCCCAGCAAGGCCTGTAATCCCGGATAATCATAAGGATATTTTTCCCTTTTTCTGCGTATTCCGGTGGCGGCCCTTTTGCCACTGCCGATAGCCCCGATGAGGCTTTGATGGTTTCCGTCAAAAAGGTCTCCGGCAACAAATACATTGTCCATGGCTGTTTTTCCGGTTTTTTCATCGGCTATCAACCTGTTATTGATACCCAGAAAACCTTCCATGCCTTGAAGGTCATGTGCATCACCCATCTGGCCAATGGCTGAGATGACAAAATCAAAGTTTTCTTCAAAAGGCTTTCCTTTTAATGGTTTGAACCGGACAGAAATATCTCCGTTGAGGCTGAACCCGGATATTTCTGTACCTGGCAGCAAACGAATACCCTCTGCAACTGCATGATCAATTTCTTCGCTGAAAGCCGGCATCTCCTCCCTGGGTTCGGGACAGACAACGGTTACATGATTGGCTTTATCGAGGCGAGCTGCAACCCGTGCTGTGTCCATTCCGCTATTACCCCCACCAACCACAAGTATCTTTTTGTTTTTCAGTTCAAGTTTATTGTCGTTATACTTACGGAGAAAGGTCAGGCAGTCCGACCAGCGATCTGCCGGTAAATGGCCTTTTGATCCATTCATGGGTTTGACTTTTCCCAACCCGATTGCTAAAATGACCTCATCATAATTTCTACGCAGTTCATCCAGGCTTATCTCATTGCCCAGGCTACAGTTGAAATGAAATTCAACACCCATGTTTTTCAGTTGTATGGCTTCAGCTTCATAGCCTTTCTTATCCATCCGGAATGAGGGGATAACCTGACGGATCAATCCTCCCGGAGCATGGTCTTTTTCAAATACCGTAATATGGTATCCTTCCTTGACAAGGTCGTATGCAGCGCTCAGGCCTGCAGGGCCAGCGCCCACAATAGCTACGCTGACATTTTTTTGTTCTGCATTTTTAGCCATGTTAACCGGGATACTGAAATCTTCAAAATCTTCGTCTGATGATGAAGCATATTTCTTCAGTGCTTTGATGGGCAGGGTTTCTATTCCTGAAGAAAATAATTCGCAGGGGCGGTGGCAAAGGTCGCCACAGCTACGTGCAAACAATATCTTGTCGCGAACTGTCTGCAGGGCCATGGCAGAGTTGTCTTCTAATATTGACTGGAAAAACCCCAGGTTACAAATGTTGGCAGGGCAACTATAATCGGATGCGGAATAAGTGTTGCCGGCCCTAAGCTTGTTGATGGCTCGTTTCAGGCTGGATGCGGGATTCTGCATCCTGGAACAATGCAGGTTGGGTTCAGGGTTGTTGTGGCAGGCATTGCAGCGCATGGGGTCCACAATCACTTTCTTATCATGGCCAACCTCTTCCTTGTAACCGGGAAGAAACACACAGGGCGCCTGCGATATCAGCACGGCTGTACCTGGTTGTTCCAGTGCTTTTTCCATTTTAACAAAAGTGTCTTTCATCTCAAAAGGCATCAGGGTTTCCACATAGCCAACACCAAGGCCTTTGATCAGTGCAGCCAGGTCAGTCTGGTTAAGGCCGGTATCGCCTGTTGAACCGGCATTAGGCTGTTGCCCTGTCATGCCCACGGTACGGTTGTCAAAAATGATAAGAAGCATGTTGCTGTTGGAATAAACAGCATTGAGAAGGGATGTCATTCCGGAATGAAAAAAGGTTCCGTCACCCTGTAGGGAGATTACTTTTTTATTCTTTCCTTCAAGCGCCTGGGATAAGCCCTGCGCCATGGAAATACTCATGCCCATGTGATTGAGCGTGTCGACCATCCGGTATGGGGGCAGGGCGCCCAAACCAAAACAGCCAATATCACCGCACAAAATATAGTCCGGGTCATCTCGGGGTATCAATAACTTAAGAGCGTAATAAGTAGCCCTGTGAGGACAGCCCGAACAAAACACCGGTGGACGAGGGGGCAGGGGTGTCCGGCTGATCTCTGAGAGGTCAAGTGGCTTTTTGGCAGGAATTGCTTTTCCCGTAAAAGTTGTAAGAACCTGCATCGCCATATCCAGGTTTAGTTCACCCGTGGCTTCCAAAACAGAAAATCCCTTCCCGGCCACTTCTGTTTTTAGCTTTTGTTTTTGCACCAGGGCCCTGACTTGTGTTTCAACCACGGGGTCCAGTTCTTCAACCACCAATACTTTGCTGAAACCCTGGCCCAGGAATCCGGAAACGATTTCTTCCGGGAAAGGATGAACCAAACCAAGGTCAAGCAATGGGATTTTGAGTTTATGGTCAGCAATCAATTCTTTCAGGTAGCAAGAAGCCACTCCACTGCTGATGATAGCCAGTTTACTTTCAGGATTTTGAAAAAATTGAGCCGAATAATTTCTTTGTAATTCTGCCACTTTTGGGTGGTGAAGTTTTTTCAATGCATTTTGGTGCAAAACAGCCGTTCGGGCAGGTACATTAACATGTTCAGGAGCTCGTTCAAAGTTTGGTTCAGCATGTTCAGAGTCTATTTTACCAAATATTAAAACTCCCCGGTTATGAGAAACACGGGTGGTTGTCCTTAGTATGGCCGGAAGGCCGGTGGAACCTGACAGGTTTATTGCGGCTTTGGTCATTTGGAATGCTTCTGCCGGAGTGGCAGGGTTGAACAGGGGCACGGCAGCCATGGGCCCCCAGTAGCGCGAATCCTGTTCGTTGGAGCTTGAATGACAGCCCGGGTCATCGCAAACCACAATGACCAGGGGTGCCGAAATTTTCTGGTAGGTAATGGTCATCAGCGCATCAGAGGCTACGTTCAGGCCCACGTTTTTCATGATGCAAAGTGCTTTTTCCCCGGCAATGCTAAAAGCGATGGCTTTTTCGAGTGCTACTTTTTCATTGACACTGTATTCAAAATAAGTGTTGTAGTGCTTAAGCCCGGGAAATTTTTTCCGGTTTTCTTCTTTGCCAAGAAATTGGTGAGCCTGGTTAAACACCTCTGAAATTTCCGTTGACGGTGTTCCGGGATAAGCAAAAACAGCCTGTACCCCGGCTTCAATCGCCCCCCTGGCAATAGCAGCATTTCCCAGGGTGCAGACTCTTTTGGGGTTGTCGTAGGAGGTCAGTATTTCAACGATCCTGTTCAGGAGGTTTTATTATTTATTTCTTTAAAAATAGTCTCATTGTCATTGCCCAGCGACTTTGGGAATTCAAGTATAAATTCCATTTCCTCCAGGTACCTGGTATTCATGGGTGCCGGAAACAGCTCAGCTATCCTGCCGTCAGGAAGCCTGGTTTTTACCATGACTGAATGGACAGCATCCATGGCAGCAACACTTTTCAGATTGTTTACAGGGGCAACAGCAAGGCCGTTTTGCATGCACAGATCAATAAAATCGAGGCATTTATAATTTGTCAATCCTTTTCTGATATCCTCGTAAATAGCCTCTTTTTGTTTTTTTCTTTCGTTGTTGGTGCTCCTGCCCGGTTTGTCAAGGTGCTCAAATCCTCTCAGGCTGCATAGCTTTTTCCATTGCAGGTCACTGCCAATAGCGAGGTAAACAAAGCCATCAGTAGCCGGATAACAGTTGGAAGGAATAAAACTTCGATGTTCGTTAGCACTGCGCAGGGGAATCTGGTCATCACTTTCAGCGAAAGCCAGCGATGGCAATGCGGTGATGAGCCAGGACGAAGCGCACTGAACCATGGAAATGTCAATTCTTTGCCCTTTCCCGGTTTCTTCTTTTTCGAGTAATGCCAGGGAAACCCTGGCAAAAGCTTCATCACCGGCTTTAAGGTCAATTATGGGCAATCCGCAAAGCATAGGGTCCCGGTCAGGTTCCCCTGTCAGGTGCATGTATCCGAGCATGGCCTGTAATGCAGGGTCGTAACCGGCACGGTTAGGTTCTGAAGGCCCCATGGCTGAAATACCACACCAGATGAGGGCGGGGTTGGCTTGTTTCAGTGTATCGTAATCAATACCGAGTGTTTCGTAATGACAAGGCAGCGTATTGCACATAAAAACATCCACTTTCAGTTGGCTAATGATGTCGAGCAATCTGTTTTTACCTTCTTCTGATTTCAGGTTGAGGGTGATGGCTTCCTTGCCCAGATTGGGTGCCACATAATAGGAATGTAAGTCGTCAATGCCGGTATCGTGGCCAATGTAGCGGTTAGGATCACCCGGACTTTGCCGGCCTGGTTTGGCTTCTGCCTCAATTCGAATGACACGCCAGCCCATCTGGACAAAACGTTGGGTTGCGTATGGCAGTGTTAGCGCCTGCTCAAGGCTCAATATGGTTCTTTTCTTTAACATTTCATCAGAAAAATATGGGTTCTTCAAATTCGCCAAAGCAATCTTTCAATACAGCCGTAATTTCTCCCACTGTAGCATATTCCTTGACGGCCTCAATGATTGACGGCATCATGTTAACTCCTTTTTTGGCGTCTGATCTTACTTTATCCAGCAGTTCAGCTACTTTTTCATTATTCCTTTCCTGTTTGACTTTTTTGAGTTTTTCTTTTTGCTTCGATACAGCTTCTTCATGATAAGGATGAAAATCCACCGGTTTGGTTTCTTCCTCCTTTTTGAAAATATTGAGGCCTACCTTGGGTATCTCTCCGTTCTGTATACCTTTTTCCCTTAGGTATGCCTGGTGCGAAACCGCCTCCTGGATTTTGCCTGTTTCAACAGCTTTAATAATACCACCCCAATCATCTACTTTTTTCATTTCGTCCCTGATCTCTTTTTCAAACCTGTCTGTCATGGATTCAATGTAAAACGAGCCTCCCAAAGGATCAGCCGTGTCGGTAATGCCCATTTCGTGAATCAATATCTGCATGGTCCGGAGCGACAGTTCAGCGGCTTTTTCAGTTGGAATGGTATAGGCCTCATCATAGCTGCACAGTGCCATGGTTTGCGTACCTGATAGTGCGCTGACCAGGGCATAGTAGGCCGAACGGATAATGTTATTTTCCGGTTGTTCCCTGGTGAGGCCACCGCCCCCACCACCGGCAATCATTCTGAGCCAGCAGGACTTATCGTTTTTTGCCCCGTATTCTTCCCGGATGATTTTGGCCCAAAGCCTTCTACCACCCCGGAATTTCGCAATCTGTTCAAAGAAGTTGCCGTGAATATCAAAATTGAATGACAGACGGGATGCAAATTCGTCAATATCGAGTCCGCGGCTGAGGGCTCCG